>NZ_JBEYUI010000008.1:0-214186 GCF_040643455.1 Micromonospora sp. NPDC047134 | reverse complement strand
GGGGGGGGGGGGTGGGGGGGGGGGGTGGGGGGGGGGGGGTGGGGGGTGGGGGGTGGGGGGTGGGGGTGCGCGGGGGGTTAGAGGGTTAGGCGGATGGTGGCGGTCAGGACCAGTTGGGCCAGGGCGGTGGGGACGAGGATCAGCCAGCAGAGGCGTTGGAGTTGGTCCTCGCGCAGGCGGGGGAAGGAGACCCGCATCCAGATGATCACGAAGCTGACGGCGGCGACCTTGAGCAGGGTCCAGAGCCAGCCGAGTTGGGCGTCGGCGAAGGGGCCCTGCCAGCCGCCGAGGAACAGCACCGTGGTCAGCGCGGCGATCACCACTATGCCGACGTACTCGGCGAGCAGCAGGAAGGCGAAACGCAGGCCGGTGTACTCGGTCAGGTAGCCGAAGACCAGTTCCGAGTCGGCCACCGGCATGTCGAACGGCGGTCGGCGGATCTCGGCCAGCCCGGCCAGGAAGAAGACCACCATGGCGGGGGCCTGCCAGATCAGCCACCAGGGCTGCCACGCCTCGACGATGCCGGACAGGCTGAGGGTGCCGGCGGCCATCGCCACCGAGGCGGCGGCCAGCACCAGCGGCAGTTCGTAGCCGAGCAGTTGGGCGGCCCCGCGTACCCCGCCGAGCAGGCTGTACTTGTTGGCGGAGGCCCAGGCCGACATCAACACCGCCAGCACACCCACCCCGACCACCGCGAGCACGAAGAACAGACCGATGTCCAGGGGCTGCCCCACCAGGTCGTTCGGGCCCAGGGGGATGACCAGCAGAGCCAGCAGGTACGGCACCAGGGCCACCGCCGGAGCCAGCCGGAACACCGGCCGGTCGGCCGCGCGGGGGGTGATGTCCTCCTTCTGTACGAACTTGACCCCGTCGGCGACGAGCTGTGCCCAGCCGTGGAACCCACCGGCGTACATCGGCCCCAGCCGCCCCTGCATGTGGGCCATCACCTTGTGTTCGGCCTGCCCCACCAGCAGTGGCAGCACGAGGAAGGCGACCACCACGCCGCCGATCCGGATCACCAGCTCCAGCCACAGTGGCATCAGGTCGTACCTTCCTCCTCAGGCTGCCCGCCCTCGGCCGGGGGCGCCGGGTCGCCGGGCGGGGCCGCGGCGGCGGGTGCCACCGGGGCCGGGCGTTCCCGGGGCGGTCGGGCCGGTCGTTCGCGGGCCGGCCGGGCCGGGGTGCCGCCGCGCGGCCCTTCCCCGACGCCACCGGCACCGGCCGGGGTCGGGGTGGTCCCCCACTCGCCGGGTGCCGGTACCCCGGGTGGCCGGATCGGTCGTCGGCCACCTCCGGCCTCGGACTCGCCCGGTTCCTTCGCCCCGGGCCAGGGCTTGGCCACCCGGGAGGCGAGCACGAACTCCTTGCGCAGCGGATGCCCCTCGAACTCCGGGGGCAGCAGCAGCGGCAGCAGGCCGTCGTGCCCGGCGAAGTCGATGCCGAACATCTCGTGGGTCTCCCGCTCGTGCCAGGCGGCACCCGGATAGACCGACACCACCGAGTCGATCGTCGGGGTCGTCCGGGGCACCCGCGCCCGCAGCAGCAGACCGTGCCGGTGGGTGGTCGACCAGAGGTGGGCCACCACGTCGAAACCCTCGGCCAGCTCGTCCACCGCGGAGAGCCAGTCGAAGAAGTCGCAGGCCAGCTCGGTGTCGTCCCGCGCGGCCAGCAGCGCCGCCCGCCAGGCCGAGGGGGGTACGTCGACCGTGGCCCGGGCGTGTGCCTGACCTCCGGAAACCGTAGCGGTGGCCTCGACGGGTGCGAGCAGCGTGACAAGGCGCCGGCCGGCCTCTTCCGGTGTCATGGCACTGATCCTATGGCCGTACCCGGCCCGACGCGCCGCCCCGGTGTGATGCCGACACCACGCGGCCGGGTGGAGATACCCGCTTTGCCGGCGGGGGTCGACCCGCGCGCAGCAGGATGGGGCCGTGCGCGCTGTCACCGTGATTCCCGGGGTGCCCGGCTCCCTGCGGCTGCTTGAGGACTACCCGGAGCCGACCACCGAAGAGGGGTCGATCCTGGTGGAGGCCCTGGCGGTGGGGATCTGCGGCACGGACATGGAGATCATCGAGGGCAAGTACGGTGAGGCCCCGCCCGGTCATGATCATTTGGTGCTCGGGCACGAGTCGCTGGGCCGGGTGATCGAGGACTCGACCGGCACCCTGCAACCCGGCGATCTGGTGGCCGGGATCGTCCGGCATCCCGATCCGGTGCCCTGCCCGAACTGCGCGGTCGACGAGTGGGACATGTGCCGCAACGGGTTGTTCACCGAGCACGGCATCAAGGCCCTGCCCGGCTTCGCCCGGCAACGCTGGCGGCTCCAGCCCCGCTTCGCCGTCGGACTGGACCCGGCCCTGGGCGAGGTGGGGGTGCTGCTGGAACCGACGAGTGTGGTGGTCAAGGCGTGGGACCACATCTTCCGCATGGGTCAGCGGGCGCAGTGGCAGCCGCGTACCGCGTTGATCACCGGTGCCGGTCCGATCGGCCTGCTGGCCGCCCTGCTGGCCAGCCAGCGTGGTCTGGACGTCCATGTGCTCGACCTGGTCACCGAGGGTCCCAAGCCGGCGCTGGCCAGTGCCCTGGGGGCCACCTACCATGCCGGCTCGATCGACCAGCTGGACTTCACACCGGATGTCATCGTCGAGTGCACCGGCGCACCGGCGGTCGTCCTCGAAGCGATGTACAAGGTCGCCCCCGCCGGGATCGTCTGCCTGGCCGGGGTCTCCAGCGGGGGCCGGACGGTAGACCTCGACGCCGGCTCCCTCAACCGCACTCTGGTCCTGGAGAACAACGTGGTGTTCGGCTCCGTCAACGCCAACCGGCGGCACTGGAACGCCGCCGCCGAGGCGCTGTCCCAGGCCGACCAGTCCTGGCTGGCCTCGTTGATCACCCGCCGGGTGCCGCTGTCGGAGTACGCCTCGGCGTACTCCCCCGGCCCGCAGGACATCAAGGTGATCCTCGACTTCACCTCCTGACCGGCCGGGGGAGGCTACGCCTCAGAGACCCGGCAACCTGCCGTTGCGGAACAGGTCGACGAAGAGCTGGTGATCCTGGCGGGCCCGGATGCCGTACGCGTGGGCGAAGTCGACCAGGTGCGCGACGAAGCCCGCGGGGTCGGCGGCCACCACGGCGACGATCGCCTCCTCGGTGGAGTAGTCGACCAGGTCGTGGCTGGACTCGTCGTCGGCCACCGAGTGCATCCGGGCGACCGCCCGACCCAGGTCGGCCAACACCCCGGCCAGTTCCTCGGGTTCGTTGACGTCGGCCCAGTCCAGGTCGGCGGCGTACGGGGAGACCTCGGCGACCAGTTGGCCCACCCCGTCCAGCTCGGTGTAGCCCACCCAGGGATCGGCGTGCGCCTGAAGGGCCCGCTGTGACTCGGCGGTGCGGTGGCCCTGGTGCCGGAAGTAGCCACGGACCCCTTCGTCGTCGACATGTCGGGCCACCGCCGGCACCTGAGCCTGCTTCATGTAGATCACGACGTCGTTCTCCAACGCCTGGGTGTGCCCCTCCAGCAGCAGGTTGTACGACGGCAGACCGGCCGAGCCGATGCCCACCCCCTTACGCAGCACCACGTCCTTGATCTGGGTGGCCAGCGGGCGGGCCTGCGCGGTGGCCGCCGGCAGGGTGTCCAGGTAGGCCTCGAAGGCGGCACAGACCCTGGCCCGCACCTCCCCGTCGATCTCGTACACCCCGTCGCGCAGGGAGAACCGCCGCTCGTACGCGTCGATGGTGGTCTGCTCCCGCAGCAGATCGACCCGGGTGTTGAGCCGGGCCTGCTGGAGTACCCGGCGCAGCACCCCGTCGGCGTTGTCCAGGGTGATCGACCCGATGGCGTCGTCACCGCCCTCGGCGATGGCCCGCAGCTCGGTCAGGTAGCTCTCCGCGAAACCGGTCACCAGCTCGCTGATCACCCGGTCGGAGAGGGCCTTGGTGTAGCCGATCAGGGCCACGCTGGCGACGAAGCGCCGCAGGTCCCAGGTGAAGGGCCCGACGTAGGCCTCGTCGAAGTCGTTGACGTTGAACACCAGTTGGCCGGAGCCGTTCATGTACGTGCCGAAGTTCTCCGCGTGCAGGTCCCCGTGGATCCACACCCGACTGGTCTGGGCGTCGAGGTAGCGGTCGTCGGCGAAGTCGCCGCGCTGGTCGGCGTAGAAGAGACTGGCACTGCCCCGGTAGAAGGCGAACGGGGAGGCGGCCATCTTGCGGAACTTGCGTCGGAAGGCTGCCGGGTCGAGCGCCATCAACGCGCCGAACTCCTGGGCCAGCACCTCGACGATGAAGGCGGAACGTTTCTCCGCGGCATCGGTCATGATCCGTACGCTAATCCCCGGCCGCCACCGCACCGTCCAACGACGCTGCGGCGGCCCGGTACGCCGGAGGTCAGATGCCCGGCGGGCGTACCGGCGGGGCGATGAGCGAGGCGGTGGAGCGGGGCGCCGTGCCCTCGGCGGAGGGCGCGTCGGTGGGCGAGGCCAGCGGGTCCGGGCGGGACACCCCGCCGGGGCCGGACTGCTCCGCGGCGATCTTCTCCTGAAGGCGCAGGATGCCGTGCAGCAGGGCCTCCGGTCGAGGCGGGCAACCCGGCACGTAGACGTCGACCGGGATGATCTGGTCGACCCCCTTGGTCACCGAGTAGGAGTCCCAGTAGGGGCCGCCGCAGTTGGAGCAGGCGCCGAAGGAGATGACGTACTTCGGTTCGGGCATCTGGTCGTACAGCCGCTTGATGGCCGGGGCCATCTTGTCGGTGACCGTGCCGGAGACCACCATCAAATCGGCCTGGCGGGGACCGTGCGCGAACGGGATGACGCCCAACCGCATGAAGTCGTGCCGGGACATGCTGGTGGCGATGAACTCGATGGCGCAGCAGGCCAACCCGAAGTTGAAGACCCAGAGCGAGTACCGCCGACCCCAGTTCAGCACGAACCGGATCGGCTCCCCGAGCACCGCCGGCAGCTGCACGATCGCCCCCTTCCCGTTCCTCGACAGTCAACCACAGCCCTTCCGGTAAGGAAGGGCCCCCTGTTAACGCCTGGCGTTGTACAGGGGACCCCTCCTAACAGCGGGGGGTCAGTACGACGGGCGTTGCAGCAGACTGACGAACTCGACGAGCAGCCGCTCACGCAACGCCGGTGGCGCGGCGTCCAGCAAAGTGTTCACCGGCGCCATCCGCTCCGGCAGCCCCGCGCCTGCCCCTGGCCCGCCCGCGCCGGGACCGCCTGTGCCGGGACCGCCTGTGCCGGGACCGCCTGTGCCGAGGCCCAGGCCGGCGGCCAGGTTCGCCACCAGGTCGGCGGTGAGGGTCTCCGGGGAGAGGGCGCCGGCCAGGGCCAGCAGTTCCGGGGGCAGAGGGACCGGCCCGGCGGCAGCGGCCGCCGCTACCGCCTCGGCCAGGTCGGCGGCGAACTCGGCCGCCCGGGGGGCCACCGCAGCGGTCACCGTCAGGTGCACACTGCGCGGCAGTCCGGCGTACCGGAGCTGGGGTTGGGTGTGCCAGCCCCGGGCCGCCAGCTCGTCCACCAGGACGAACAGGTCCGGCCCGGAGTCCGTGGCGGTGAAGCAGACCACTGTCGACTCCGGCTCGGCGACCAGCCGCAACCCGTCGACTCCGCGTACGGCCTCGGCCAGCACCCGCACGGCCTGGCGGGTCCGCCGGGTCAACTCCAGGTAGCCCTCGTCACCCAGGTGCCGCAGGGTCGCGTACGCGGCCGCGATCGGTCCGCCCGAGCGGGTGGAGGAGATCACCGGGTTGATCATCGTGTATCCGGGCCAGTCGGCGTACGCGAAGTACTGCGGTGCCCGCAGGGCCGGATCGCGGTGCAGCAGCACCGAGACCCCCTTCGGGGCGTACGCGTACTTGTGCAGGTCCACCGAGATCGAGGTGACCCCGGGTACGGCGAAGTCGAAGTCGGGCACCGG
This sequence comes from Micromonospora sp. NPDC047134, assembly GCF_040643455.1. Classification (NCBI taxonomy): domain Bacteria; kingdom Bacillati; phylum Actinomycetota; class Actinomycetes; order Micromonosporales; family Micromonosporaceae; genus Micromonospora; species Micromonospora sp. NPDC047134. Next base: position 208,267 of record NZ_JBEYUI010000008.1, on the reverse strand, counting down.
CTCGCCGAGACGACGCAGGTAGGGCAGGGTCCAGCCGCCGAAGCAGGCGTCGACGTGGCACCGTACCCCCGCTACGGCGGCCGCCTCGGCGATCTGGGCTACCGGGTCGATGACCCCGTGGGCGTACGAGGGGGCGGAGCAGACCACCAGGACCGTGTCGGGGCGGATCGCGGCGGCGATGTCGGCGACCGCCGGTCGCAGGGTGTCCGGGTCGATCGGCACCGTATCGACCTGGACCCGCAGGTAGTGCGCCGCCTTGGCGAAGGCCGCGTGCGCGCTGGTCGGCACCACGATGCGCGGTGCGGTGATCTCCGGCCGGGCGTCCCGGGCCGCCTTCACGGCCAGGATCAGCGACTCCGTGCCGCCGCCGGTGATGCTGCCGACCACCTCCGGGGCACTGGTGCCGGGCCCACCGTTCAGTAGCCGGGCCGCCGCTCCGACCAGCGCGTTCTCCATCGCCAGCAGGGACGGGAAGGCGGTCGGGTCCAGTCCGTTGACATGGGCGCTCTCCGCGTACGCGGCGGCAGCCAACTCGTCCAACCCGGGCACCCCCGGGTCGTACACATAGGCGAACAACCGCCCCCCGTGCGTGGGCCGATCCAACCCCCGCAGCTCCCGGATCTCCCCCAACACCCGCTCCGCGGCCACCCCACGCACGGGCAGCGCCCCCGCTTCTTCGTCGATCATGGAGTTTTGGTCTCCTCTTCGTGCTGGTTCGCACCTTTAGTCCCGACGGAAAGTGCATGATCGACGGGAGAAAGGGCGGGGGTGGGGGTGGGAGGGGTGGTTAGGCGGGCTTGGGTCAGGTCGTAGGGGCGGAGGAGGAGGGTGGCCAGGGCTATCAGGAGGGCGGGGAGGAGGGTGAAGCCGAGCAGGACGCCTAGGCGGGCGGTGTCGGATTGGGGGGCGGAGGTGCCGGTGGTGGAGGAGACGTAGCCGGTCAGGGCGAGCACCAGACCGTAGATGCCAGGACCCAGGGCCAGGCCGAAGGTCTCCCCGGCGGTCCACAGGCCGGTGAAGACCCCGGCCTGACGGCGGCCGGTACGGGCGGTGTCGTACGCGATGCAGTCCGGGAGCATGGCCAGCGCGAACACCTGCTGCCCGGCGTACCCGACCCCGATCGACGCGACCAGCAGGTAGATCACGGCGGCGGGGAGCAGCGGCGCGGCTACCAGCGCCAGCCCACCGCCCGCCAGGATCAGGGAGGCGATCACCAGCCCGGCGAGCTTGCCCAGTCGGGCACCCACCCGCGACCAGAGCGGCATCACCACCAGGGCGGGCCCGACGAAGCAGGCGAACAGCAGGGTGGGGCCGGTCTTGGAGTCACGCAGGATCTGGTCGGCGAAGTACTGCACCCCGGCGAGGATCGTCGCCACCCCGGCGGACTGCACCACGAAGCAGAGCAGCAGCACCCGGAACGGCCGGTTGCGGCCGGCCACCGCGAGTTGGACGCGCAGGCTGGGTTCGCTCTCGGCGACCACCTGCTGGGGCGCGGACCGGGTGCCCAGGAAGGCACCGACTGCACCGAGGGCGATCAGGGCGGCGACGAAGACCCCCATCCAGCGGTGTCCCGGCACCCCACCCCCGGCGATGTCCCGGACCAGGGGGGCCACCGCGCCGGAGACCAGGATGGCCAGCGCCAGCACCGCGATCCGCCAGGTCATCATCCGGGTACGTTCGGCGTAGTCGCTGGTCAACTCGGCCGGCATGGCCACGTACGGCACCTGGAAGAAGGCGAAGGCGGTCGCCGTGGCCAGGAAGGCGACAGCGACGTACGCCCCGGCGGCCGGCCCGGCACCGAAGGGGGCGGCGAAGATCGACCCGAAGAGTACGGCCAGGGCCAGTCCACCGATGAGCAGGTACGGCCGGCGGGCACCCCAGCGGGAGCGGGTCCGATCCGAGATCCGCCCGGCCACCGGGTTGACCAGCACGTCCCACGCCTTCGGCAGGAGCACCAGCAGGGCCGCCACGCCGGCGGCCACCCCCAGGGTGTCGGTGAGGTACGGCAGCAGCAACAGCCCCGGTACGGTGCCGAAGGCCCCGGTGGCCAGCGAGCCTAGGGCGTAACCGGCGTGCACTTTGCGCGGCAGGGCCGCGGCGGCGCCACTGGGCGGTGCGGTCATGGCGCCGAATCGTACTCAGATTATGGCCCTCGTCACATCCCCTCGGTCGGCCACCAACTGGCCGCCCGCATGTCCACCCGGTCCTGGCGCATCGGCGTGCCCTCGGCCAGCCACCGCGCTCGCGCCTGCGCCGCCAACTGCGGCGGCATCGCCCCGGCCGCGTTGACGACCCGGTGCCAGCCGACCGCCCCACCGTGCCGGGCCATGATCGCCCCGACCAGTCGGGCGGAGGCCCGACCCGAACGCTCGGACAGGGCGTCGGCCACCGCCCCGTACGACATCACCCGACCAGGGGGAATCCGGTCAACGAGGTCCAGAACCGCCTCGACGTACTCCTCAGGGGTCACGACCAGCCAGAGTATGGGAACGCCGAGGGGAGTCCCAAGGACGACAGCGCAGAATAGGCGGGTGCGCGACGCGGTAACCACGGCCCGGCGGGTCGTCGTCAAGATCGGATCTTCCTCGTTGACCACCGCCACCGGCGGTCTGGACGACGAGCGGCTCGACGCGCTGGTCGACGCCCTCGACACGCGTACGGTCGACGGCCGCGAGGTGGTGCTCGTCTCCTCCGGCGCGATCGCCGCCGGTCTCGCGCCGCTCGGGCTGGCCCGGCGACCCCGCGACCTGGCCACCCAGCAGGCCGCGGCCAGCGTCGGGCAGGGCCTGCTGATCGGGCGGTACGCCGCCGCCTTCGCCCGGCACGGTCGCACCGTAGGGCAGGTGCTGCTGACGGTCGACGACGTGACCCGGCGGGCCCACTACCGCAACGCGTACCGCACCCTGCGCAAACTGCTCGACCTGCGGGCCGTACCGATCGTCAACGAGAACGACACCGTGGCCACCCAGGAGATCCGGTTCGGTGACAACGACCGGCTGGCCGCCCTGGTGGCTGCCCTGGTCGACGCCGACCTGCTGGTGCTGCTCTCCGACGTCGACGCCCTCTGGACGGGCAACCCGGCCCGACCCGGTGCCCGCCGCATCGCCGAGGTACGTGACGAGTCCGACCTGGCCGGAGTCGACATCGGCGGCACCGGCCGTTCCGGGGTAGGCACCGGCGGCATGGTGACCAAGGTCGAGGCGGCCCGCATCGCCACCGGGTTCGGCATCCCGGTCGTGCTGACCTCCGCCGCCCAGGCCGTGGCGGCGCTCTCCGGTGAGCCGGTCGGCACCTTCTTCCACCCCAGTCCCCGACGGCCGGCGGCCCGCCTGTTCTGGCTGGCCCACGCCACCTCCCCCCGGGGACGGCTGCACCTGGACCCGGGTGCGGTGGCCGCCGTGGTGGGCCGACGCAAGTCCCTGCTGCCGGCCGGGATCACCGCCGTGGACGGGGCCTTCACCGCCGGTGACCCGGTCGACCTGGTCGACGACGACGGCGCCCCGGTCGCCCGAGGGCTGGTCAACTACGACGCGGTCGAGCTGCCCGGCCTGCTGGGACGCTCCACCTCCGACCTCGCCGCGGCGCTGGGCCCGGCGTACGAACGGGAGGTCGTCCACCGCGACGACCTGGTACTGCTGTAGAAGCCGGTAAGGAGGGGCACCTTATTAACGCGTGGCGTATTAAAAGGGCCCCCTCCTAACACTTGAGGAGCATGGGATGAACGTTAGCGAGCAGGCGCGTCGGGCGCGGATCGCGGCGGAGACACTGGCGACGGCGACGCGTACCGCCAAGGATGCCGCGCTGAACGCGATGGCCGATGCGCTGTTGGCGCGTACCCCCGAGATCCTCGCCGCGAACGCCGCGGACCTGGCGGCCGGACGCGAAGCCGGGCTGAGCGCGGCCGTGCTGGACCGGCTCGCCCTCGACGAGGGCCGGATGGCCGGCATCGCGGACGCCCTGCGGCAGATGGCCGCCCTGCCCGACCCGGTGGGTGAGGTGGTACGCGGCTCGACCCTGCCCAACGGGCTGGAACTGCGGCAGATCCGGGTGCCCTTCGGGGTGGTCGGCATCATCTACGAGGGACGGCCGAACGTCACCGTGGACGCCGCCGGCATCTGCCTGAAGTCCGGAAACGCGGCCCTGCTGCGCGGTTCCTCCTCGGCCGCGCACTCCAACGCCGCGCTGGTCGCGGTGCTGCGGGACGCGATCGTCGGTGCCGGCCTGCCGGCGGACGCGGTGCAACTGCTCGACTCCAGCACCCGCGACTCCGTCAAGGAACTGATGCGGGCCCGGGGCCTGGTGGACGTGCTGATCCCGCGCGGCGGGGCGTCACTGATCCGGGCCGTGGTCGAGGAGTCCACCGTGCCGGTGATCGAGACCGGGGTGGGCAACTGCCACGTCTACGTGGACGCCGCCGCCGACCTGTCGATGGCCCTGTCCATCGCCCTGAACGCCAAGACGCAGCGGCTGTCTACCTGCAACACCGCGGAGTCCCTGCTGGTGCACGCGGCCGTCGCCGACGACTTCCTGCCGGCGATGCTGACCGCCTTCGCCGAGGCCGGGGTCACCGTGCACGGCGATGCCCGGACGGCCACCTACTCCGAGGCCGTGGTCCCGGCCACCGAGGAGGACTTCACCACCGAGTACCTCTCCGCGGACATCTCGGTCGCCGTCGTCGACTCCCTCGACGCGGCGGTCGCACACATCCGGCAGTACGGCACCGGCCACACCGAGGCCATCGTCACCGACTCGCAGGCGGCCGCCCGGGAGTTCGTGGCCCGGGTCGACTCGGCCGCGGTGATGGTGAACGCCTCGACCCGGTTCACCGACGGCGGCGAGTTCGGCTTCGGCGCGGAGATCGGCATCTCCACCCAGAAGCTGCACGCCCGAGGCCCCATGGCCCTACCCGAACTCACCAGCACCAAGTACGTGGTAACCGGCACCGGCCACCTCCGCTAAACCCACCCCACCCCACCCCACCCCACCCCACCCCACCCCACCCCCGCCCTCACCCCGGCCCCGCCCCCGCACCCCGGCCCCGCCCCCGCGATCTTGCACTTTTGGTCGCCAATTCGCCCCGATATGTCGGCTTTGCCCCGACCGAAAGTGCAAGATCGCGGGAGGTGAGGGCTCGCGGCGTCGTGGGGGCGCGGGGCGGGCGGCGCTCGGGGAGGGCTGGGGGGTCAGCGGAAGGCGCGGATTACGGCGAGGGTGGTGTGTACGTCGAACTGGTGGCCGTCGTCGCTGGTCCAGCCGCCGTCGCTGCGTTGGGTCTCGGCCAGTCGGCGGCGGGCCGCCACCAGGGTCCACTCCTGCTCGTCGACGCCGACCCGACGCAGGGTCGAGGCCAGCCAGGCCGCGTCGGCGGGTGAGGCCTGCGGGAGACGCTCGGCGAGCACGGCCTTGATCCGCGCCGACTCGTAGAACAGCTGCTGGCGGTGCAGTACCGCTGCGGTCAGCCAGCCGGTGGCCAGGAAGGACGGCCAACTGCCGTCGGGGTTGAGGTGGGCGGCCAGCGCCTGCCCCGCGGCCTGCACCACCCCGGCGTACGCCCCACCGACCCGGTGGTCCAGCGGCCCGGCGGCGCGGGCGTCCAGCCCGGCCACGGTGAGCCAGAAGGCCGCGTTGGCGGTCAGGTAGAGCCGGGCCTCCGGGTCTCCCGGCCGGGCCCACTCCGGGGCCACCTCGGCCAGGGCCTCGTCCTCCTCCCAGCAGCCGTCCCGCTGCTGGGCGGCGGCCAGCCAGTCCAGGGCCCGGCGGGCGGCCGGGCGGCTGAGGGCGCCCAGGTCGTCCAGTTCGGCGAGGCGGAAGCAGGTGGCGTCGACCGACGCGATCTCGTCGCCCCAGGAGGCCGGCCAGCCTCCGCCCAGGGTCTGCCCGACCTCGGCGCTGTCGAGCGTCTCGGGTGACGGCGGCGCGCCGGTACGCAGCCAGGAGAGGCGGGCACGTTCCACCGCGTCCCCGTGTGCCACCACGAACCCGATCGCGGCGTCGATGTCGACCACGGCGGTCAGGCTACCGGCGCATACGTGATCTCGCCTCGGCGAATCGGGCAGCCGACATCGGCCCGGACGGCAGGTGTGAGCAGGGCGTTGCGGCGGATGTTAAGAAGGGACCCCTGCTCTACCGGAGGCGTTAAGAAGGGGCCCTTCCTTACACCCTCAGTAGGTCGGGAGGGAGGGGTCGATCTGCTTGATCCAGGAGAGCACCCCGCCCTGCACGTGCACGGCGTCGCGGAAGCCGGCCGCCTTGAGCGCGGCCAGGGCCTCGGCGGAGCGTACGCCGGACTTGCAGTGCAGCACGACCTGCTTGTCCTGCGGCAGCTTGGACAGCGCCTCCCCGGAGAGGATCTCGCCCTTGGGGATCAGGGTGGCGCCGGGGATGCGGACGATCTCGTACTCGGCCGGCTCCCGGACGTCGACCAGGAAGATGTCCTTGCCGGCGTCCTGCCACTCCTTCAGCTCGGCGGCGGTGATGGTGGCGTCGACCACGGCCTCCTGGGCCTCGACGGACACCGCGCCGCAGAAGTCCTCGTAGTCCTCCATCAGGTCGGTCAGGGTCGGGTTCTCGCCGCAGAGCACGCAGTTCGGGTCCTTGCGGACCTTGATCTTGCGGTAGCTCATCTCCAGGGCGTCGTAGACCATCAGCCGGCCGACCAGCGGCTCACCGACACCGGCGAGCAGCTTGATCGCCTCGTTGACCTGGATCGAACCGATCGAGGCGCAGAGCACACCGAGCACCCCGCCCTCGGCGCAGGAGGGGACCATGCCGGGCGGCGGGGGCTCCGGGTAGAGGCAGCGGTAGCAGGGACCGTGCTCGGCCCAGAACACCGAGGCCTGGCCGTCGAACCGGTAGATCGACCCCCAGACGTACGGCTTGCCGAGCAGCACCGCCGCGTCGTTGACCATGTAACGGGTGGCGAAGTTGTCCGTACCGTCGACGATCAGGTCGTACTGGGCGAAGATCTCGCGGACGTTGTCCCGGTCCAGGGCGGTGTTGTGGATCTCCACGTTGACCAGGGGGTTGATCTCGCGGATGCTCGCCGCGGCCGACTCGGCCTTGGAGCGGCCGATGTCGGAGACCCCGTGGATGATCTGCCGCTGGAGGTTCGACTCGTCGACGGTGTCGAAGTCGATGATGCCCAGGGTGCCGACCCCGGCGGCGGCCAGGTACATCAGGGCGGGGGAACCGAGGCCACCGGCGCCGACGCAGAGCACCCGGGCGTTCTTCAGCCGCTTCTGACCGGTCACCCCGACATCCGGAATGATCAGGTGACGGGAGTAGCGACGGATCTCGTCAACGGTCAGCTCGGCGGCGGGTTCGACGAGCGGGGGCAACGACACGGTGAACTCCCCGGAATCGATGGCGGACAACCGGGCCATTGTTGCTCGCCGACATGGCCGTCGGCCATGAGCGGGGACACGTAGCCCGGCATACGGGAGCGGGAATAACCGGGGACCGGCCGGCGGGCGGGTCAGGGGATCAGGTCATCGGCGTACCGGGGGCCGTCGGGGTAGGGCCAACCGTTGGCCAGGCAACCGGCCAGGCCGTACGTCTGCTGTTGCATGACCGGGGCCGGCAGTCCCGGCCCCGGGCACTCCGCGTGCCACTCACCGAACTCGTGCCCCACCTCGTGGTTGATCACGTAGGCCCGGTAGACCGCCAGCGGTGCCCCGTAGTCCGGCACCGCCTCCCGCCACCGCGCCAAGTTGATGATCACCTCGCCGGGGAGCCGGCAGGAGGTGTAGCCCTCCGTGCTCAGGCCGCCGACGGCGCACATCCGCTCCGAGGTCAGCGGGGTGGCCAGGTAGACGGTGAAGTCGGCCCGGTCGAACTCGGCTACCCGCTGCACCCGCAGGTCCCCCGACCCGATCCAGCTACGCGGATCGGACAGCACCCCGTCGACCTCGGCCGCGAAATCGGCCGCCTCCGTACCGGCCTCCTGCTCGACGGCCACCCGGTAGCGCACGAGCGGCCCGTCCAACCCGTACACCGGGGACTCCGCGTCGGCGACCAGGAACTGCCCGCTACCGGCGCTCGGGTACGGGCTCGGTTCCGGTGGCTGCTGCACCAGGCCCTGCGCGGGCCGGCTCCGGCCGTCCGGCTCCCCCGCCGGGTCATCCTTGAGGCCCAGCACGGCCAGCACGACGACCGCGAGCATCAGCAGACCCAGGGGTACGGCCAGCCAGTGCCGTCGCAGCCGCGCTGCGGGAACCGAACCGCCCGGGCGCCCAGCAAGGGGTGAAGAGGGCATGACCCGATCGTCTCACCCATGTCAGGTCGAATCGGCGCAAACTGGAAATGTCTCGGGTCAGCTTGGACCGGTCACAGGGGCGGACCGGCGTAGCGCCGACCATCGAGGTACGGCCAGGGGTTGGCCTTGCAGCCCTTGAGGAACAGGGTCTGCTGCATCATCACCGGGGCCGGTCGGCCCCGCCCCGGGCAACGCTCGTGCCGGTTGCCCAACTGGTGCCCGACCTCATGGTTGATCACGTACGTGCGGTAGACCGACAGGGGCACCTTCGCCTCGACGAAGTGCGGCACCGACCGCCGCCACCGCTCCAGGTTGATGATCACCTTCCCGGGGGCCCGGCAGGAGGTGTAGGGCCGCCCACCTACCCGGATGTCCACCCCGCCGGCCGCGCACATCCGGCCCGCCGTCGCCGCCGTGGCCAGGTAGACGGTGAAGTCGTACCGGGACGAGGTCGGCACCTGACGCAACCGCAGTCGGCCACTGTCCACCCAGCTGCCCGGCCCGGTCAACGCCTCCTGCACGACCAGCCCGAACTCGCCCGGATCGACCTTCGCGCCGGACTCCACCGCCACCCGGTACCGCTGAAGCCCACCGGACTTCCCCAGCACCGGGCCGGTCCGCTCGTCGTAGTCGAAGCGACCCCGCCCCGCCGAGGGCACCCGCCCGGGCTGCTGCAACACCGGCGCCGCCGGGGAAGGACTTGCCACCGCAGGCGCGGAGGACGGCGTCGCCGGTGACGGTACGACCGCCGACACCGGTGGCGGGACCGCCTGCACCTCGTCGGCGTCGGCCGGGCCGGGGAGCCAACCCGTACCCCCGGCCACCAGCATCACCGCGGCACCCACCGCCGCCAGCACCCCCACCCGGACGGCGACCCTGGGCCGGTGGCCGGCCCGCCGGTCGACGCCTTGCCCGGAGGAAGCCCCGCGACTGGTGTGTCGGCCAGGATGCCGGCGGTGGCTACGAGGGGTGACCATCCCGGTCATCCTGCCAGGTCTGACCGGTACCTCGCGTCCCCCGTCTCGGTGAGCAGCCCGACCACGGCCCGAGCCACCAGGCGCGGCACCTCCAGTTGGGCCACATGGCCCACCCCGTCGAGCATCAACAGTCGACTGTCCGGAATGGCCCGTGCGGTCTGCGGCGCCACCCGGACGTCGACCAACCGGTCCCGCCGACCACCGACGACCAGTGTCGGCGCCTGCACGGAACGGGCCAGCCGCCACAGCGAGTCCGCCCCCGGCAGGTACGACCGTAGGAAGCTGTGAACCAACCCCCGGAAGGTACGCACATAGGCTGCGGCGTAGTGCTCCGCCTGGTAGCGCACCCGGATCTCCTCCAGCGCCTCCTGTCGACGCTGATCGCAGATCCGGCTCAGGTCGGCCACACAGGACTCCATCACCTGCTGCGCCATCACCTCCGGGGCCATCTGGGCCAGCCGCCAGGCGACCAGCCGCTCGCCCCGGGGAACAGCCAGCACGGGGAGCATCCGGCCCTGCAACGACCGGCGGAAGTTCAGGAACGGCAGGGCCGGCGAGACCAGGGTCAAGGTACGGACCAGGTCCGGGCGCAGCGCGGCCACCCGGACCGAGATGGCCCCGCCCAGCGAGTTGCCGAACAGGTGCACCGGCCCCCGGCCTGAGTGCTCGATCCAGCGGATCACCCGTTGCGCGAAGAAGGGCACGGTGTACCGCAGACCCGGCTCGCTGCGACCGAAGCCCGGCAGGTCGATGGCCTGACCGTCCAGCCGGTCGGCCAGCAGACCGGCCAGGTCGGTCCAGTTCTGCGAGGAACCACCCAGCCCGTGCACGTACAGCGCCGGTTCGGCGTCCGGCCCGGTAGCCGGGGTGTCGCGCACGTAGGTGACCGTGCCGTCTAGCCGTACCTCCCGACCGGGCCAGGGTGGTGGCACCGAGTGGGCGGGCAGCAGCCGGTCGGAGGAGAGACGAGCAGGCTTCACCATTCCAGTCTGCCCGGGTGCCCCTCAGGCCAGCAGGGCCTCCAGCCGACGATTCACCGCAGCCAGTGTGGCGCGTACCACCGCCTGTCGGGGATCACCGGCGACCAGGGCGGACCCGGCCAGTTGCTCCACCCACCCGTCGCAGACCAGCAACGCCACCACGGTGGCCACCTCACAGTTGCCGAAGGGCACCACGGCGGCATGTTCGACGAAGCACCGTCCGCCCTCCACCGGACCGCCGGCACCCCGCAACAACTCGTCGATCGAGGCCGCGGCCGCTACCGCACAGAGCCGCAGCACGTAACCGTCGACCGCCGGGCCGGTGGCGTACCCGGCGGCACTGTGCTCCCCCGCGACCAGCCGGACCTCGACGGTGGCGTCCAGCCCGAAGGTGCTGACCTGCACGTGGTCGAGCACCACCCGGGGACCGGGACGCCCGCCGGTGTCCAACGGCCGCGACGGCGCGGACTCCGTGGTGGTCAACTGCCCACCGGAGTACGAGGCGCCCAGGGTCGCCGGGCTCCCGGTCGCGCCGGGCTCCTCCACGGCGGCCCGGCCACTGTTGGGTGAGGGTGCCGGACGTCTACGCCGCAACTGATCCGGCGCGGCTTCGGTGCGGGTCGCCACGCCTTCCGTACGGGCGCCCGCCGGTCGGTTGGTCGGGCGTCGAGGCTCGCCGCCGGCCCGGCTCTCGCCGTCGCCACCCCGGTTGTCCGCGGACCGACGTCGCACCGGCGCGGCCGGTGTCACCGGCACGCCGCGCGGTGCGGCGGCAAGACCCATCCGCTCCTGGAGCAGCCGGGCCACCTGCCGGCTGACCTCGGCCGGGTCGGCACCGTCTGAGAGGTCCAGACGCAGGCTGTGGGCACCCGCCGGGGTACGGCGCAGCGACGCATCGCGTACCCCCTCGACCCCTCGGACCGCGTCGAGGATCGCGTTGACGTCGAAGCCCTCCGGCCGGTCGCGCAGCGGTGCCGGCTCGTCATCGCGGCGCAGATGGGTGGCGATCCGGGCGAGTTCCGGCGTTTCGGCAGGTGGATCCACGGCAGGCGGCTCCGGAACGAGGGGCACGTCCGGTTCGGCGGGGACGCGCTGGGGCAACACCGCCGCTGTGCCGTCCGGCGACCGACCCCCGCCCGGTTCCACCGGCGGTACGGGTTCCGGCGCGGACCGACGTGCCGCGTAAGGGGCCGAGTTCGTCGACCCGTTGGCGGCATGGCTCTGCTCGTGGCGGCCCGCCCCCGCGGCGTTCATCCCGGTCAGCGCATCGGCGGGAACCGGAGTCGGGTCAGGCTGGCCGGGGGTAGCCGCGGAACGAGTCGGGGCCGGCTCGTCGGAGACCGGACGAAGCCGGAAGGGTCGGTGAACAGACAGGTCGGTCGGCTCCCGGTGATCGGCGACCGGCCCGGCACCAGAGGTCGGCCTGAGGTCTGCGGTCGGCATCGGGTCGGTGGTCGGCCTGAGGTCGGCGGGAGGGCTGAGTTCAGCGGCGGATCTGGCCGCAGCGGTGGCCCATGGATCCGGCGTGGCTTCCGGGGCGGCGGCCAAATGGGCCCCGGGTGCCTCCCGGTAGGTCGACCCGCTGGCCGGTGGGGCGCTGGTCGGGCCGTGCGCCCAGGACCCCTGCTCCTCCGTCGACGGGTGGGCTGCTCGGGTGCCCCAGCGCCCCTGCTCCTCCGACGGCGGCTGGGCGCCCCAGGGCAGCCCCTCCTCGGCCGGCGCGGCGCTGACCGGGCGGGCCCAGGCCGGACGCTCCGGCGGCTGCGCGGTCGGGCCGGTCACCGGCCGTTCGTCGGCGGCCCGAGGAGCCCAGGTCGGTCGCTCCATCGGGGTGCTGGTCGGCGGCATCGCCCAACTCGGCCGGTCGGAGAAGGTCTGCTCAGCCCGCCCGGGTAACTCTGGCTCAGCCCTACCGGACAGGTCCTGTTCAGCTCCGACAGGCGGATCCTGCTCAGTCCTGCCGGAGGGATCCTGCTCGGCCCTACCGGGCGGGTTCTGCCCGGCCGTCACGCCGGGGTCGGACTGAGCCCAACTGGGGACGGGCTGCTCCGGCTGACCGGGGGTCGGCTCCGGCCCCTGACCCGAGGAGCGAAATCCCTCGTACGGTCGGGTTGGTTGCACGGGTACCGGCTCGTAGGGACGGCTCGGCGCGGCGCGCACCGGCTCGTACGGCCGACTGGGCTCGTGGGCCCAGGTCTGAGCCGGAGTGTCACGCGAGCGTCGACCTGGTGAGTCCCCCTCACCCCGGGCCCACGAAGGAGCCCATTCGCTGGTCGGAGTCGACCGGGCCCAGTCCGGCTGCTCGGCGGCCGCCGGTAGCCGGAGCCCGGCCTGGTCGGTCGGTGCCGGGTCAGTCGGCTCGGCGGCAACGGCCTCGGCGGGCCCCCACCGGTTGGCCCCGTTGGAGTCCTCCCACCCGTGCGGCGCCGGGCCGGCCGACTCCTCCCGGTGGCGCTCCGCGGTGGGCGCGTGCAGCCCAGGGGGCATCTCGAAGCCCGAGGCGGCGGTGCCGACCGGCGGCACCTGCACGGTCGGCGACGAGGTCGGCAGGCCGGTCACCGGCGGAGCCGACGTCGGCAGACCACTCACCGGTGGCCCGGAGGCGGGCAGGCCACTGACCGGCGGCGCTGAAGTGGGCAGGCCACTCATCGGTGGCCCGGAGATCGGCGGGCCGCTCACCGGCGGGGCCGAGGTGGGCAGGCCGGTGACCGGCGGCCCAGAGGTGGGCAGGCCGGTCATCGGCGGGGCCGAGGTCGGGGCAGCGTGCACCGGGGCCGACAGCCCCCCGGCCGGTGGCGCGGAGGTCGGTAGGCCGGTGGGGGGTGCGGATTGCTCACTGGCCGGTACGGGGCGCGGTGCCGGCAGCACCAGGCGCTCGTGACCAGGGTGGTGGCCGGAATCACGGGACCCGGGCGGGGCACTCACCGGGGCGTGCCAGTCGGCGGAAGGCTCGTTCGCACCGGGGTACCTGCCGTTGACCTGCTGACCGTTGACTCCCTCGGACCGCTGCGGCACCGGCTCTCCGGGTGGGGCCGGCAGGTCGGCGTAGGGGGGCGAGGCCGTGGACCAGCCGGTCGGCGGCGGAATCACCCGCCAACGTTCCCCGGTCTCCTGGGAGCTTTCCGCGCTCCAGGACCAACCCCCGGTCGGCGGCGCCCACCCGTTGCCGGAACGGCCCAGGTCATCCTGCTGACCCGTACCGTCGCCGTGCTCTCCCGGGGTGGCGGCACCGGGCTGTCCTGTTTCACTCACCGCGCGCTCCTTGGTCGCCCCCGCTGAGGCTACCGTGTGGCGACAGTGGCGATAAGTTACAGCGGCGGGCCAATTCCGCCCGGGGCCCTCCAGGCCCTGGTCGGTTTGACAGAAATGCCGGTCCGCACGACGACCTCGGAGGTTCTGATGACCGCTACGGGGAACGGCGCCCAGACCGCCGGCCGGCCCACGCGCCTACCTCGTTCGGCACGCCGTAAGCAGCTGCTCGCCGCAGCTCAGGAGGTGTTCGTCGCGCAGGGTTACCACGCCGCAGCCATGGACGACATCGCCGAGCGGGCGGGAGTCTCCAAGCCGGTGTTGTACCAACACTTCCCCGGAAAGATGGAGCTGTACCTGGCCCTGCTCGACACGCACTGTGACGCCATCGTCGCCAAGGTGCACGATGCCATGGCCAGTACCACCGACAACAAGGAGCGGGTCGGGGCGTCCGTGCGGGCCTACTTCGACTTCGTCGACCACGAGAGCGAAGCCTTCCGGCTGGTCTTCGAGTCGGACCTTCGCAACGACCCCGCCGTACGGCAGCGGGTCGAGCGGGTGGAGCAGGGCTGCATCGCCGCCATCACCGACACCATCATCTCCGACACCGGAGTGAGCCGGGCCCACGCCGAGCTGCTCGCCTCCGGCCTGGTCGGTGCCGCCGAGACCGCCGCACAGTTTTGGCTGGCCGGGGGCCGTCCGGTGCCCAAGGCCGAGGCCGAGGCGCTGGTGGCGGCGCTCTCCTGGCGGGGCATCGCCAGCTTTCCGCTGCAAGGTGAGTCAGCCTGAACTAGCACCTTGTGATCGGATAGCCTTCGCACGGCGGCCATTTCGCCCGACGGAGGAGGCACAGTGGAGGTCAAGATCGGCGTGCAGTACGCGCCCCGCGAACTGGTTCTGGAGAGCGCGCAGTCGCCGGCAGAGATCGAGCGGATCGTGACCGACGCCGTCGCCCGGGGTGAGGGCACCCTGTCCCTGACCGACGAGAAGGGCCGGCGGATCATCGTGCCGGTCAGCAAGGTCGCCTACGTGGAGATCGCGGAAGCATCTCCCCGGGCGGTGGGTTTCACCGTCCGCTGACGGTCCAGTTGGTAGGTCCGGCGGCGACCCTCCGCGCGATGCGCGAGTCGGTCAGCCGCCGGATCAAGCCCCCTGACTGCTCACCCTGACAGGTTCAGGTGGTGAGCGCCCCACGATCGACGCCGGTCACCCCCGGGACAGCCGCCACCCCCATCGACGGCCGCTTGGCCATTCCGGGTCGGCGAAGCCCGCTTGCGGCCATCGACGTAGCCCGGCTCTCGGCCCGGCGCATCTTGTCGGAGTCCGGCCGCACACCCGGCGCATCGAGCCCGATCAGCCCACAGCGGTGCAGAAGTGCGGTCGAGACGGGCAACCCGCAGTTTTCGCCGAACGGGGACACACCGGGATCTGCGGGCAGAAATTTCGAGAGGCCCGACCTGGTCGACAGACCGGGCTGCCGGTGATACACATCACGTAAGAGCCTGCCCGGTGACGCTTGCTTGCGCGGAATCAGGACAGCGTATGGCCCGTTCAGGTAGCATGGAGGAGTTGCCGTAGGCGCCGATCCGGCCGGAATCGCAGTGGATCTGGGATGGCATTGCTTCCCGATTCGCAGGTGATCCCGAGTCGAAGTCCGACCCCACGGCGCGCGTGCGGCCCGGTCCGCTCGGCTTTCTGCCGCCGACCGTGTGGCCCGCGCCATACCGAACGCGCCCTGAGGACATGACGGGGCGCACCCACGAGAGGGCACCCCCAAATCCATATGAGTGAGCTGACTCAAGACCTCACAGACGGCCAGGAACTGGCCCCCACTGCCCCGGTCCGACCGGAGGCACCGACCTTCGCCGAGCTGGGCGCCCGCGACGAGACCGTCGAGGCGCTGGCCGCGGCCGGCATCACCCGCGCCTTCGCCATCCAGGAGTACGCCCTGCCGATCGCGCTGCGCGGGGCCGACCTGATCGGGCAGGCCCCGACGGGCACCGGCAAGACCCTAGGCTTCGGCGTACCGCTGCTGGAGCGGGTCTTCGCGCCCGGCGAGGGCAGCGGCGACGGGCTGCCCCAGGCGCTCGTCGTGGTACCCACCCGCGAGCTGGGCATCCAGGTGGCCAAGGACATCGCGGCCGCCGGCCGCACCCGCGGCGTACGCGTGCTGCCGATCTACGGCGGGGTGGCGTACGAGCCGCAGGTCGAGGCGCTGCGCAAGGGCGTGGAGATCCTCGTCGGTACGCCCGGCCGGCTGCTCGACCTGGCCAAGCAGAAGCACCTGCGCCTGAACGGCATCCGGGCGCTGGTGTTGGACGAGGCCGACCGGATGCTCGACCTGGGCTTCCTCGACGACGTCGAGCGGATCCTGGCGATGCTGCCCGAGGACCGGCAGACCATGCTGTTCTCGGCGACCATGCCCGACCCGATCGTGACCCTGTCCCGGCGATTCCTGCGGCACCCGGTCACGATCCACGCCGGGCACACCGCGGAGACCGGCCCGTCCCCGCAGACCGAGCAGTTGGTCTACCGCACCCACTCGATGAACAAGGTCGAGATCGTCGCCCGGATCCTCCAGGCGGAGAGCCGTGGCCTGACGATGATCTTCACCCGGACCAAGCGCGCCGCCGACCGGGTCGCCGAGGATCTCGACTTCCGCGGCTTCGCGGTCGCCGCCGTGCACGGTGACCTGGGCCAGGGCGCCCGCGAGCGGGCCCTGCGGGCCTTCCGGGCCGGGAAGATCGACACCCTGGTCGCCACCGACGTCGCGGCCCGGGGCATCGACGTCACCGGCGTCACCCACGTGATCAACTACGACTGCCCGGAAGACCAGGACACCTACACCCACCGCATCGGCCGCACCGGCCGGGCGGGCGCGAGCGGTGTCGCGGTGACCTTCGTCGACTGGGACGACATGCCGCGCTGGCGGATCATCGACAAGACCCTCGGGCTGGACATGCCCGAGCCGCAGGAGACGTACCACACCTCCCCGCACCTCTACACCGACCTGCACATCCCGACCGACGTGACCGGCACCCTGCCGACCGCCGAGCGCACCCGGGCCGGGCTCTCCGCCGAGGTCGAGGAGGACCTGGGTGGCGGCCGGTCCCGCCGAGGCGAGCCGCGCGGCGGACGCCGCCGGGACCGTGGCCGCAGCGACAGCGGGCGCGGTGAGGATCGCGGGCGTGCCGAGGGTCGTGGACGTTCCGCGGGCCGCTCTGCCCAGGAGGGCGAGGCTGCGCCGGAGACCACCGAGGTCACCGAGGGCGGCAGCCGTACCCCCCGGCGTCGTCGACGTCGCCGGGACGGCGAGGTCATCGCCGGTGTGGACGCGAACGCCACCGCCGGTGCGACCACGGCCGTCGAGACCAGCGCCGGCACCGAGGGCGCCGCAGGTGAGGCGGGACGCCCCCGTCGCCGCCGACGCCGCCGTGGCTCCGCCTCCACCGCCGGTACGGCCGCCGAAGTCACCGACTGACCCCAGCGACACCCAGGCCGCACCGTCCCCGTCTCGGGCGGTGCGGCCGTGCGTTCGGCCACCCTCACCCGGCCGGCTCGACAAGATCACGCTCGATCTTTGATCGAGTGGCCTCGTTCGCGTCTGAGGCCACTCGATCCCACATCGAGCGTGATCTTCAGCGGAGGCTGTGGCGGGGCAGCCGCGAGCGGGCGGGCAGGCTGGCGGCGGGGCTGGGCAGCCCGGGAGGGAAGATGGGGTCATGCCCGAACCGTTGGATGTTGCCCTGGCCGAGGTCCGCTCGATGCTGCTCGGGTCCGGGCTGACCCGGGCCGTGGCCGCCGGGCGGCGGCGTGGTCAGCGTCCTTCCGTGGTCCGGGCCGAGCTACGGCCGGTGGTACTCAAGGCCGGGCCCCGGTTGCAGATCGCCACCTCGGACGGCGCCCGGCCGTACACCCGGAATGTGGCACCGGGGCGGGAGTCGGATGCGGCGGTTGAGGCCCTGCTGGCCGAGCCGTTCGGGAACTGGCATGTCGAGACCACGGACAGCGTCCTGCAACTGCGGGTCACCAAGTCGGGCGAGGCCCAGGTGCACCGCCGGTCGGTCGCCCCGGCCGACGGGGAACAGCCGAGCGCAGCGCAACAGGCTGCGGTGCGGCACGACCGGGCCAAGGAGTACCTGCTCGATCCCGGTGACCCGATTTTCGCCGAGATCGGCGGTTCGGCGGCGAAGCGTCGGCAGGTGGACGCCTTCCTGCGGGCGCTGGTGGCCACGTTGCCCGCCGGGCTGACCGGCCCGCTGCGGGTGGTGGATCTAGGGTGCGGCAACGCGTACCTGACCTTCGCCGCGTACCGGTACCTCTCCCACCACGGGCTGGAGGTGGAACTGGTCGGGGTGGACGTGCGCGAGGACCAGCGCCGCCGCAACACCGAGCTGGCCGAACGGCTCGGCTGGGCTGATCGGGTGCGGTTCGTGGCCGGCACCATCGCGGACGCCGTCGTCGAGCCGGCACCTGATCTCGTTCTCGCCCTGCACGCCTGCGACACCGCCACGGACGAGGCGTTGGCCCGTGCGGTGCGGTGGGGGGCCCGCTGGGTGTTGGCCGCACCCTGCTGCCATCACGATGTGGCGGCGCAACTGCGCGCCGGTGGGGCACCCACCCCGTACGGTCTGCTGACCCGGCAGGGCATCCTGCGGGAGCGCTTCGCGGACGTCCTCACCGACGCGCTGCGGGCCGGGCTGCTGCGGTTGCACGGCTACCGTTCCGAGGTGGTCGAGTTCGTGGATTCCGCCCACACCCCCCGCAACCTGCTCATCCGGGCCCGCCGTACGGATGTGGCCCCCACCGCTGAGCAGCGCGCGGAGTACGCGGAGCTGGTCGAGCAGTGGCGAATCACACCCCGGCTGGAAACCCTGATCAACCGGACCACAACGGCTCTTTAACCCCCAGCCGATGCCGCCAGCCGTACCTGCCTGATCAGTCAGTCAGTATTTTCCGGCGAAACCCGTACTACTCTCGGATAAGCGCACCGTCAGGTGCCGTCGGGAGGGAAGACCCACCGGATGGGTTCGGCAGAAATATCGCCACAGATGGCGTTCGCGCGCTTCGTGCGCCGGGCTATCGACGACGCCCGCGAGGAACGCGGATGGACCGTCACCGACCTGGCCGCCCACACCGGAGTCGGCCGGTCCACCATCTTCCGCTGGCTGGCCGGTGACTGGCAGGACTACCCGGAACTGGCCAAGGTGCGGGGCTTCTGCTCCGCCCTGGACCTCCCGGTGGCGGCTGCCTTCCGGGCGCTGGGGCTGCCGGACACCGGCTCGGGAAGCCTCCCCCGGGGCAGCGATGGCCCGGTCGAGGCGGACGTGCGGGTGATCCTGCAACGGCTGGCCGACCCGAGCGTGCCGGCCGAGGAGAAGCACCACATCCGGGACCTGCTGCGCTACCTGGCCCGCCGCCCGATCCGCCGCGCCGGCTGACCTGCGCGAGCCCGGCCGACCTGCGCGAGCCCGGCCGACCTGCGCGAGCCCGGCCGCCTGACCTGCGCGGGCCTGGTCGGTCAGCGCACCAGCACGGTGAACTCGGCCGTGCGGACCTCACCCCCGGTGGCGAAGTCCAGGTAGAGGCGGTACCGCCCCGGTCCGGGTGCGGTCAGCCAGAACTGCATCGCCCCGTCCACCAGTTCCGGTTCCGGGTGTACGTGCAGGTAGCCGAGGTCACCTTCGCGCAGCGCGACAAGGTGGCCGTACGCCCCTAGGTACTGCTCCAGTTTCGGGCTGCTGCCGTCCGCTGCGGTGACCCGGAAGCTCACCGGCACGGTCAGGCCGGGCTCCGGGTCGCCCTGGTAGCTGACGGTCAGTCCGTCGACCGGGTTGCTGGTCGCGGGGGCGGGTAGGGGGCGCGGCGCGTACTCACCGGGGGCCACCAGGTCCACCCCCAGGGTGGTCGCGGTCTGCCGACCGTCCTCGGCCAGGGCGGTGAAGTCGGCGTACGCCCGCCAGATGCCGGGCTGCGGCAGGGTCAGCGGTACCGACCAGGTGCCGTCGGCCGCCATGCTGGGATGCAGGTGCTGGTATCCGGTCAGGTCACGGCGTACCACGATCAGGTGCATCGGCTTGTCGTGGACCACCGCGAACCGGGTGACCGTCCGCCGTTGCGCGTCCTGGATCTGGAACCGCAGCTCATCGGCCTGCCCCGGGGTGAACTCGGCGGCCAACGGGGTGAGGGTGTACCCGCCCCGACTCACCGCCAGGCCACCCGCCTCGGCCGCCTCCGCCTGGCCGGCCTCATGCGAGTGGGCACCGGTGCCCGGGGCGTGGGTGTGGCCGGTCAGGGCGCTCTGCGGCACCCCGCCCGCCGCCAGGGCCCCGCCGGTGTTCATCCGACCGAGCCCGAACCCGAGCAGTACGGCCAGGACCAGCCCACCGACCACCAGCGCCAGCCGCACCGTACCCGGATCGGCCCTGTCCACCCTGCCCTCGCCGCCGCCAACCCCGAGCTCCCCGACCCCCACCTGCCCATCCGTTCCGTCATCCCCCCGCACCGCCACATCCCCTTCTCGCTCCCCCGGCACCCACCCACCGTAGCCACCACCCCCGCACCCCCACCCCACCTCCCCCGCGATCTTGCACTTTTTGTCGCTGAGATGCGGCATTCACCCGTTATGTCCCGACAGAAAGTGCAAGATCGCGGGGGAGGTCAGGTCGTTAGGGCCAGGGTTAGGGGGAGGACGGCGGGGGCGTTGGCGCGGCGGAGTTCGCGGGCGGCCAGGGTCAGGGTCCAGCCGGTCTCGACGAGGTCGTCTACTAGCAGGACGGGGCCGGTCAGGTCGGCCAGGGCGGTGGCCAGGGGGGCGGGCACGGTGAGGGTGCCGTGCAGGGCGCGTACCCGCTGGGCGCTGTTTCCGCGGGCGGCACCGGGCGGGGCGGCGACGGTCACCCGACCCAGCAGGGGCATCCGCCCGACGGCGGCGATCCGCTCGGCCAGTGAGGTGATCAGGAGCGGATGAGTGGTCGAGTCCACCGCCACCACCCCCACCGGGCGACTGGGCCAGGGGTCGTCCCCGTGCGCCCACGCCTTGAGGACCTCGATGACGGCCATGACCACGTCGTCCGGCACCGGCCCGTCCGGGATACCCGGCCCGACCAGCCCGCGCAGCCGGTCACCCCAACCGAGATCGGAGAGCCGGCCCACGGCCCGACCGGGCAGCGCCTGCTCCGTCGGGGCGATGCGCCCCTTCAGGGGTACGCCGACCGCCGCCAACCCGGTCGGCCAGAGCTTCTTCGGCACGATCTGCACCCCGGGGCGGCCCAGGAAGTTCTGTGCGGCCGTCAATGCCGCCGGTGACACCTCGGAGGTGAACAGGGGCTCGGCACACCGGTCGCAGCGGCCACAGTCGGTCGCCTCGGCGTCGTCCAGGCACTCCCGCAGGTAACGCAACCGGCAACCGGGCGTCGAGGCGTACTCCAGCATGGCCTGTTGCTCGGCGGCGCGGGCGGTGGCGACGCGGCGCAACCGCTCGGCGTCGTAGGTCCAGGGCTCGCCGGTGGCGAGCCAGCCGCCGCGCACCCGGCGGACCGCGCCGTCGACGTCGAGCACCTTGAGCATCATCTCCAGGCGGGCCCGACGCAGGTCGACCAGCGGTTCCAGGGCCTGGGTGGAGAGCGGCCGGTCGGTGTGCAGGGCGGCGAGCACCGCACGGACCTGGTCCTCCGGGGGGAAGGCCAGGGAGGCGAAGTACCGCCAGATCGCCACGTCCTCGCGGCCGGGCAGCAGCAGCACCTCGGCGTGGTCGACGGCCCGGCCGGCCCGGCCGACCTGCTGGTAGTAGGCGATCGGGGAGGGTGGGGCACCCAGGTGCACCACGAACCCCAGGTCCGGTTTGTCGAAGCCCATGCCGAGAGCGCTGGTGGCCACCAGGGCCTTGATCTTGTTGTCCAGCAGGTCCTGTTCGGCGGCGCGCCGGTCGGCGTCCTCCGCCTGCCCGGTGTACGCCGCCACCGACCATCCTCGGGCCCGCAGGAACTCCGCGGTCTCCGTGGCCGCAGCGACGGTCAGGGTGTAGATGATGCCGGACCCGGGCAGCCGGTCCAGGTGGTCGGCGAGCCAGCCGAGTCGGTGCGCCGGGGTGGGCAGGTCGAGTACGCCCAGCCGCAGGGACTCACGGTCCAGGCTGCCCCGCAGCACCAGCACCTCCGGCCCGGGGACGGCCACCTCCGTGCCGAGTTGCTCGGCCACGTCCCGGGTCACCCGGGCATTGGCGGTGGCCGTCGTCGCCAGCACCGGGGTGTGGGCCGGCAGGTTGCCGAGGAAGGTCCGCAACCGGCGGTAGTCCGGCCGGAAGTCGTGCCCCCAGTCGGAGACGCAGTGCGCCTCGTCGACCACCAGCAGCCCGGTGGTGGCCGCCAGCTGCGGCAGCACCCCGTCCCGGAAGTCCGGATTGTTCAGCCGCTCCGGGCTGATCAACAACACGTCCACCGTCCCGGCGTGGATCTCGGCGGTGATCTCCGCCCACTCCTCCAGGTTGGCGGAGTTGATGGTGCGGGCCCGGATGCCGGCCCGGGCGGCGGCCTCGACCTGGTTGCGCATCAACGCCAACAACGGGGAGACGATCACCGTAGGCCCGGCGGGAGAGGGCTGGTCGCGCAGCAGGGCGGTGGCCACGAAGTAGACCGCCGACTTGCCCCAGCCGGTACGTTGCACGCAGAGCACCCGCCGCCGGTCGATGACCAGCGCCTCGATCGCCCGCCACTGGTCCTCACGGAGGGTGGCGTGGTCGCCGGCCAACCGCCGCAGCACCTGTTCGGCGCGGTCCCGGACCATGCTGCGTTCCTGGCTCATCCGGCATTTCTACCAGCGCGTGCGGCAGCGGGGATGATGTCCCTCCGGCCCGGCCCGACCTGCTGGCATACGATGCCGTTCGATGAGAGAGGACGACATGACACAGCCAACCGGCACCACCGTCACGAGCCGGCGGATCGCGGTCGCCGTGGTGGCCCTGCTCACCGCCGCCATGGTCACCGCCTGCGACGACGACACGCCGCAGGCGGCCCCGCCACCGCCGGACCCGAAGCAGGAGTTGCTGGCCGCGGTGCCGACCGAGGAGGACCCGGCCTTCCGCTTCGTCACCCGGGACACCTCCGGCGACGTCTCCGGGGTGGTGGATCCGGCGAACCGGGGCATGGACATCGACACCGTCACCAAGGACAAGGACTTCACCCTGGAGATGTCCTTCCGGATGGTCGACTCCCGGACCTGGATGAAGGTCAACTTCAAGGGTTCCAAGGACATCCAGAAGCTGATGAAGCTGCCCACCACGTGGATGGAGATGGACCCGGCGAAGATCGAGACCCCGGACACCCTGCCCACCTACCAGGGCACCGATCCCGGCAACGCCGAGGCGATCATCCGCGCGGCCAGCGAGGTCCAGGCGGGTGAGGGTGGGACGTACACCGGGGTGATCGACCTGGCCACCCAGCCGGACCTGGTGGAGGCCATGGAGGGGCTGGTCACCCTCGGGGAGGGCACCGAGCCGATCCCGTTCGCCGCCGTCGTCGGCCCGGACGGCAACCTGGCCTCGCTCACCCTGGAGATCCCGCCCGCCGGCAAGAAGAAGGCCAGCGAGTACGTGGTGGAGTACTCCGACTTCGGCAGCACCCCGCAGATCGTCGCCTTCACCCCCGACGAGGCCGAACCGGCCCCCACCTCCGCCTACGACCTCCTGAACGGCTGACCCCCTCCGGCTCGTCGTGTTGATCAAGAGGTTTGCGTCTGGAACGGGCTCTTCGGAGACGCAAACTTCTTGGTCAACGCGTTTCTGGGGGGGGTCAGCGGCCCAGGACGGAGCCGCCGTTCACGCCCAGGATCTGGCCGGTGACGTAGCCGGCGGCGGGGCTGGCCAGGTAGCGGATGGATTCGGCGATGTCGTCCGGGGTGCCGGCCCGGCCGACCAGGGTGGCGGCCACCCGCTTGGCGTGCCCCTCGGGGGTCATCCGACCGACGAAGAGTTCCGTCTCCGCCACGTAGCCGGGGCTGACCACGTTGACCGTGATCTGCTCCGGACCCAGTTGGGCCGCGAGACTGTACGCCCAGCCGTGCAGTGCCGCCTTCGCCGCCGCGTACGCCTCATCCCCACCCCGCTGGGCGGCGATCGAGCTGATCAGGATCACCCGTCCGCCGGGACGACGCAGCCTGGGCCGCAGCGCCTCGGTGAGCAGTACGGCCGTCAGCACATTGGTGTCCAGGGTGGCCCGCCAGTAGTCGGCGATCCCGGTCAGGGAGTCCTGCTGCGGGCTGTGGAAGGCACCGGCGTTGTTGACCAGCACGTCGACCGGTCGGTCCCCGACCGCCTCCAGCACCCTGCCGACCTGCTCGGGGTCGGTGAGGTCGACCGGCACCGGGCGTACCGCCTCCGGTCGGCCGGTCTCCGCCCGGATCCGGTCGGCCGTCGCCGCCAGCACCTCCGCCCGTCGACCGAGCACGAGCACCGAGCACCCGTCCGCGACGAGGGTCCGCGCCACGGCCGCCCCGATTCCCGTACCCCCGCCGCTGACCACAGCCAACCGCTCGGCCACCCCGGGTCCCCTGTCGTCGTCGGTACATTGATCGCCAAGGCTAGCGGCCTTCTGGTCAACTCTCCCGACGCGGGCCCCGGCTCTCCCGACGCGGGCCCGGGCGCAGGGCGTTGCGCAGCAGGGCCAGGCGGGGAGCCAGGCTGGCCAGGCCGCCGGGGAAGAAGTAGACCGCCAGGATGAAGACCGTGCCGAGAACGAACAGGGGCTGGGAGAGGGGTCGGCTGAGGAAGGCCGGCAGGGCGTCCACCGCACCGGAGCTGCCGACCGAGACCAGGCGGTGGTCCAGGTACATGTAGAGGATGCCGCCCAGCACCGGGCCCCAGCGGGTGCCGGGGCCGCCGAGCACCACCATCACCAGCAACGACAGGGTCAGCTCACTGCTGGTGATGTGCGGGGAGGCGCCGCCGACGATCAGGCAGTAGACCACCCCGCCGGCCGCCGCCAGACCACCGGCCAGGGTGAAGGCGACCAACTTGAACCGGTACGGGTCCAGCCCGAGCACCCCGATGCGCCGCTCGTCGTCGCGTACTCCGGCCAGCACCCGCCCGGTCGGGGAGCCGCTGACCCGGTGCACCACGAAGACCACCACTACCAGGTACGCCAACGCCAGCCAGTACAGGTTGACCGTGTTGGCCACCCCGACCAGCCCGGCGGGCACCCCGGTCACGTCCAGCGGCAGCCCCTCCTCACCGCCGGTCAGCCCACCGAAGTCGCGGGCCACCAGGATCGCCCCGACCTGGGCGAAGGCCAGGGTGACCATGGCGAAGGCGATGCCGACCGTACGCAGGGCCACCGCCCCGACCAGCGCGGCCAGGATGGTCCCGCCGACGATCGCCAGCGGCGCGGCCTGCCACAGCGGCAGCCCGGCCCGGGTGATCAGGATGTCCGTGCCGTACACCCCGGCGGCGAAGTAGAGGGCGTGCCCGAAGGAGAGCATCCCGGTCCGCCCGAACAGCAGGTCGTAGCCGGCCGCCAGGCCACCGAAGACCAGGCAGACGGCGAGCAGTTGCAGGGTGCCGGGCGAGTTCAGGGCCCCCTCGAACAGGCCCGGCAGGTGCAGGGTCGAGTACGGCAGGATCAGCGCCACGACCAGCACGACCAGGGGCAGGAAGGGGCGCAGCCGGGACCCACCGGTCGGCTGGGCCGGCGCCTCCGCCGCAGGTGCCGGGATCTCGGGACTCTTGACCTCGGTCATGCCGTAGCCACCTTTCCGGCGATGCCCTGCGGGCGCAGCAGCAGCACCACGGCCAGCAGCGCGACCACACAGATGTCGCCCAGCCCGGAGGTGCCGTAGTAGTTGACGAACTGTTGCAGCAGCCCTACCGCCACGGCCGCGTACGCGGACCCGATCACCGAGCCCATGCCGCCGATGACCACCACGATGAAGGCGAAGATCAGCAGGGAGCCGCCCTGCTGGGGCGAGACCGTGCCGAAGTAGACACTGCCCAGCGCACCAGCCAGGGCCGCCGCCGCGCCACCGATGGCGAAGACCAGGGTGAAGGCCTTGCGTACGTCGATGCCCAGCGCGGTCACCATCTCCCGGTTCTCCACCCCGGCCCGGATGATCAGGCCATACCGGGTCCACTGGAGGAAGGCCAGGATCGCGGCCAGCACCAGCACCGCGGCGGCGATCAGCAGCAGCCCCCCGTTGGGCACCTGGGCGCCCAGGATGGTCGTCACCTGGCGGGTCCACTCCGGACGCGGGAAGGGCCGGGCGTCGGCCCCCCAGGTGGCCTGCAACAACGCCACCCCGGCCAGGGAGAGACCGACGGTGACCAGCACCTGTTCGATGGTGCGGGAGTAGAGCGGCCGGATCAGCACCAGTTCCACCAGCACCGCCATCAGGGTGCCGGCGGCCACCCCGAAGGCGACCGCGACCACAAAGCCGAAGCCGTCCGCACCGGCCCCGGGCAGGTTCCCCGCCGCCCACCAGGTCGCGTACGCCCCGACTCCGAGGAACAGTCCGTGCGCGAAGTTGAGTACGTCGGCCAGGCCGAAGACCAGTGACAGGCCGGAGGCCACCAGGAAGTACAGCGCCGCCAGACCCAGCCCGGTCAGGGTCAGCAGGATGACCGCGTCCATCAGTGCCCGTCCTTCCGTCCCGCGCCGGGCGCGGCGTGGTGGCCCTCGGCCGAACCGACCCCGAGCAGGGACCGGGTCAGCTCGGTCTCGGCCAGCAGCCGCTGGGCGTCGCCGGTCCAGGCCACCTGGCCGGCGGCCAGCACCACGGCGTCGCGGGCCAGTCGCCGGACCACGGCCAGGTTCTGCTCCACCAGCAGCACCGGCACGGATTCGGCGACCCGCGCCAACACCTCCGCCACCTCGGTCACCACCTTCGGCGCCAACCCCTTGGTCGGCTCGTCCACCAGCAGCAGCCGGTTGTCGTTGAGCAGCACCCGACCGATCGCGAGCATCTGCTGCTGCCCGCCGGAGAGGGAACCGGCCCGCTGCCGGGACCGTCGCTGCAACTCCGGGAAAAGTGCGAAGACCCGGTCGTACGCCGCCGTGCCACCCCGCCGCTCGGCGAGCCGCAGGTTCTCCGCGACGGTGAGTCCGGCGAAGACGCAGCGGTCCTCCGGCACGTAGCCGAGCCCACCCCGGACCAGCCGGTGGGTGGGTTGACCTAGCAGCGTCGCCGACTGCATCCGGACGGTGCCGCGTACCTCGCCGTTGCGGGGAGTGAGCCCGACCAGGGCCCGCAGGGTGGTGGTCTTGCCGACCCCGTTGCGGCCGAGCAGCACGGTGACCCCGGTCGGGGCCACCGTGAACGACACCCCCTGCAGGATGTGCAGCCCGGCGATCCGCACCGACAGGTCCTCGACCGTCAAGATGGGCTCCATCAGAGCTCCTCCCCCAGGTAGGCCTCTTGCACGGTCGGGTTGGCCATCACCGTCTCCGGGGTGTCGCAGGCCAGCAGGGCCCCGTGGTGCATGACCGCGATCCGGTCGGCCAGTTCGAGGATCACGTCCATGTGGTGCTCGACCATCAGCACCGACCGGCCACTGTCCCCGGTCAGCGACCGGATGACCTGGACCAGTTCCGGGACGTCCTCGGCGCTGACCCCGGCCATCGGCTCGTCCAGCAGCATCACCCGTGGTTCGCCGGCCAGCAGCAGGGCGATCTCCAGCTTGCGTTTCTCGCCGTGGGCCAGGGTGCCGGCCAACGCCGTACCCCGGTGGGCCAGGCCGACCCGCTCCAGCGCCGTGTCGGCGGCGGCGGCCACCTCCCGGTCGGCCGCCGCCCGCCGCCACAGCTTCATCGAGCCCCCGCGGTGTGCCTGTACGGCCAGCCGGACGTTCTCCCGTACGCTCAGCGACCCGAAGACCGAGGAGGCCTGGAAGGTACGCCCCAGGCCCAGCCGGGCCCGCCGGTGCGGCGGCAGGGTGGAGATGTCCTGTCCGTCCAGGGTGACCTGGCCCTCGGTGGGCCGACGCAGACCGGTGATCAGGTTGAACAGTGAGGTCTTGCCGGCGCCGTTGGGCCCGATCACCCCGAGGAACTCCCCGGGTGCCAGGTCGATCTCGACGGAGTCGACGATGGCGACCTCACCGATCCGCCAGGTCAGACCGCGGGTGGCGAGCATCCTCAGCCCTTCATCGCCTGGACCGGCGGGGCAGCCTCGTCACCGGTCAGCGCCTTCTGGGCGGTGGCGGTGAAGGTGTCGCCGCTGCCGGTGAGGTTCGCCTGGTACATCGGCTGGAGCAGGGCGTGGTCCTCGGCGCGGATGGTCATGGTGCCCTTCACACCCTCGAAGCTCCAGCCCTCCAGGGCGGTGATCATCTTCTCGACGTCGTCCCCGCCCTCCTGCACGGCCCGGACCACCATCTGGGCGGCGGCGAAGCCGTCCGGGTGGAACAGGTCGAGGGTGCCGCCGGGCACCTTCGCCTTCGCGGCCCTGGCCGCCTCGGTGTCGCTGGCCCCGTCGAAGTAGTGCGACAGGAAGGAGATCTTGGTGCCGGCCGCCCCGAAGGTGGGCCAGGAGGCGCGGATGTCCAGCCCGGTGACCACCGTGGTGGAGCTGAGTACGCCCTGCTGGTCCAGGGTCTGCCACATCGCCGGGGCGGTGGTGCCGGCCCAGGCCACGAAGAGCAGATCCGGCTTGGCGGACTTGATCTGGCTGGCGAAGGGGGTGAACTCGGTGGCGCTGGCCGGTGCCCGGACCGCGCTGACGGTCGCCCCGGCCCCGCCGATGATCTCCTTGACGGCGGCCTCGTTGGCGTCCCCGAACGCCCCGTCCTGGGCGAACACCACTACCTTCTTGCCGGTCGGGTCGCCGATGAAGGACCGGGCGGTAACCACGTCCTGGTACGACTGCCGCCCGGAGCGGAAGGTGTACTTGTTCACGCCGGTCACCGCGTCGGTGGCGGCCGGGCCGGAGATGAACAGCACCTTGTTCTGGGCGGCGATCGGGGCCACCTGAAGCGCCACACCGGACGCCGTCGAACCGGCGATGATCTTGCTGCCCTTGCCGATCAGGTCCTTGGCCGCGGAGACCGCCTTGGCCGGGTCACCGGCGTCGTCGACCTCGGTGATCTCGATCGCCCGGTCACCGACCTTGTTGGTGCCGCCGGTGGCGAAGTCCAGACCGGCCCGGAACCCTTCGATGTACTGCTTTCCGTAACTGGCCAGCGCTCCCGACTGGGAGTACACCAGGCCGACCTTCACCGGGGCGGCGCTGTCGCCACCACCGTTGGCGGTGTCCTGCGGGCTACCACAGGCCGTGGCGGCCATCGCCGCGGCCAACATCGTTGCGGCGGACAGGAGCGCCCGCCGTGTCGTCCGGACCGTCATTGCCACTCCACGTGAGGACTCAGAGGGAGAGAAACCTTATGTGTCGGCTCACGCTAGAAGTGACATCACCCACGGGCTATGTGGCCCGTGCACACAAGTGGCCCGAGGTGGATGGCTTCCGGTTACAGCCAGGAGAACCCGGCAGCGTCCTCTCGGGAAGACCATGGCCGCATATCCCACGGCCACCTCCCACCCTGTGTCGTCCACCGCTACCCGCCCGACCGCCCCTCGGGCGGGCAATCTTGGACAGTTTCCGTTCTCGGGTAGCGGCAACTGTCCAAGATCTACCTCGGGATTCTGATTTCCCTCCGTTCGAGATCGCCGGAAATCGGAAGATTGTCTGGTGCACCGGTTCTTTCGTCACCCCGTACGGCTGGTGCCGCTCGCTTTCCTGGTGGCGATCGGAATCGGCACCGGACTGCTGATGCTGCCCCCGATGACGGCCCCCCGACACGAACCGGCGCCGCTGCTCACCGCCCTGTTCACCGCCACCTCGGCGATCTCGGTGACCGGGCTGACCTCGGTGGACACCCCGACCTTCTGGTCCGCCACCGGCCTGGTGGTGATCATGGTCCTCACCCAGATCGGCGGGCTGGGCATCCTCACCGGCGCCGCCCTGGTGGTCCTGACGGTCTCCCGACGGCTCGGCCTGCACAACCGGATGCTGGTGCAGGCCGAGACCCTGGAGTACGGCATCGGAAACCTGGGTCGCCTGCTGCTGCGCATCGGTGCGACCGTGCTGGCCTGCGAGGCGGCGATGACGGCCATCGTCACCGTACGGCTCTGGCTGGGGTACGACTATCCGCTCGGACGAGCCCTGTGGTCGGCGGGTTTCCACGCCATCCAGGCCTTCAACAACTCCGGCTTCTCCCTCTACCCGCACGGCCTGCTGTCCCTGGCCCGCGACCCCTGGGTCTGTCTGCCCCTGGCACTGGGCAGCATCATCGGCGGGCTAGGTTTCCCGGCCCTGTTCGAGGCGGTCCGCGAGTGGCGCCACCCGATCCGGTGGGCGGTCACCACCAAGCTGACCATCTGGGGCAGCCTCGCCCTGGTCCTCCTCGGCTTCCTGGTCCTCCTGCTGATCGAGTGGAGCAACGCCCGGACCATCGGCCCGTACGCCGTCGGCGACAAGATCCTCGCCGCCTTCACCCAGATCGCACTGTCGCGTACCGGGGGGATCGAGGTGGTGCCCATCGCCGGCCTGCGGGAGGAGACCTATCCCCTGCTGACCGGGTTGATGTTCATCGGTGGCGGCAGCGCCAGCACCGCCGGCGGCATCAAGGTCACCACCTTCTTCCTGCTCGCCTTCATCATCTGGGCGGAGATGCGGGGCGAGCCGGACGTCACCGTGGGGCATCGTCGGGTGGCCACCGCCAGCCAACGGCAGGCCCTGACGGTAGCCCTGCTCAGCGTCGCGATCGTGGCCGTGGGCACCCTCCTGCTGATCGCCATGACCCACCAGGTGCCGTTCGACGCCGCCTTGTTCGAGATCACCTCGGCCTTCAGCACCACCGGCCTCTCCGTCGGGGTGACCTCGGCCCTGTCCGACGCGGGTCTGCTCCTGCTGACCGTGCTGATGTACATCGGCCGGGTCGGGCCGCTGACCCTCGGCTCGGCGATCGCGCTGAACACCCGGCGTCGGCTCTACCGCTATCCAGAGGAGCAACCCATTGTCGGCTAACCGCCCGGATCCGGGGCCCATCGCCGTGATCGGCCTCGGCCGGTTCGGCTCCCGCCTGGCCGAATCGCTCAGCGCCCTGGGTCACGAGGTCCTCGCCATCGACCATGACGCCCAGCGGGTGCAGAAGTGGTCGAACCTGCTGGACCAGGTGACCCAGGCCGACTCCACGGACGACCGGGCCCTGCGCCAACTCGGGTTGACCGACCTGAGCCGGGTCGTGGTGGCCATCGGGGCCTCCGTGGAGTCCAGCGTGCTCACCGTGCTGGCGCTCGTCGAGTTGGGGGTGCCGCAGATCTGGGCCCGCGCCACCTCTACCCAGCACGCGAAGATCCTCTCCGCGGTCGGGGCGCACCATGTGATCTTCCCCGAGAAGGAGACCGGCGAACGGCTGGCGCACCTGATCGCCAGCCGGATGCTCGACTTCATGGAGTTCGGGGACGCCTTCGCCATCGCGAAGATGCCGGTACCCGCGGCCCTGGCCGGACACCACCTCAATGAGGAACAACTGCTCGACCGCCACGGGGTACGGATCATCGGGATCAAGCCGGCGCAGGAGCAGGGGTACCGCTACGTCTCGGACAGCCTGCGCCTGGGCCCCGAGGACCTCGTCATCGTCGAGGGGACCATCGAGCAGGTCCAGGCCTTCGCCTCACTGACCTGACCTGACCCGACCTGACCTGTTCTGACTGGGGCGTACCGCAGATCCTCAGCCCTTCCGGCCGGGAGGCCGGTGCGACTTGCCCCGCTTGGCCGCCTTGCTCTTCTCCGGCTTGCCCTTCGCCGGGGTGCCCTTGGCCTGCTGCTCCTTCTTGCCGGGGCCACCCTTCTTGCCGTCCTTCTTCTCCGGCTTG
Source organism: Micromonospora sp. NPDC047134 (assembly GCF_040643455.1). Classification (NCBI taxonomy): domain Bacteria; kingdom Bacillati; phylum Actinomycetota; class Actinomycetes; order Micromonosporales; family Micromonosporaceae; genus Micromonospora; species Micromonospora sp. NPDC047134. The sequence goes on along the minus strand of NZ_JBEYUI010000008.1, from coordinate 176,949 downwards.
GCCTTCTCCGACTTGCTCTTCGACTTGCCGGAGCTGCCCGAGCCCCCCGAACCGGCCTTGCCACCGGAACCGGCGGCGGCCTTCACCGGCTTCGGGGTCGGCGCACTGCCGGCGATGCCGGACACCTGTACCCCGCACTGCTCGTCACCCAGGCGGAACTCCACCGGCAGCGGATTGGTGCCGGTGTAGGTGCCGGTCAGGTTCAGCTTCTCGGTGGCACCGGGAGCCAGGGCGGGACGCTGCGGGGTGGCCAGCAGTGCCACCGCGCGCCCCTGCTGGCGGGCCGGCACCGGGCTGGCCTCGGTCACCTGCTGCTCACCGGGGAAGGCGAAGCGGACCGTCCAGTCCCGCAGTTCCCGCTCCCCGGTGTTGGTCAGGCTCAACTCGGCCGTGAACTCCTTGCCGGAGTCCTTGCGCAGCGCGTACGAGACCTGGCACGGGATGCGCTGCTCACCGCCCATCCGGGCCTGGGTGGGCTGGTCGATGCCGCCGCTGGCCGGGCTGCGGGAGGTCACCCCCCACACCGCTGCGGTGACGGCCATCAGCGCCACCGCGGCCACCGCCGCCTCGGCCCGCCGCCGCCGGTCCAACCGCCGCCGGGTACGCAGACCCATCAGCGGCATGGCATCCGTCGCCGCCGACCAGGGCAGGATGGTGGTGCCCGCACTGGCCAGCGACATCGCATCGGCCGGTTGGTCGGCCGGGGACACCGGCACCCGGGGCACCTTCCCGATCACCTCGGCCAGGGTCCGGGCCACCTCGGCCGTGCCGGGCCGGTCCGCGGGCCGCTTGGCCAGGCAACGGTGGATCAGCTCGGCCACCCCGGCCGGCAACCCCGGCACCGGGGGCATGGGTTCGGGTTCGCGGTACATGTGCGCCCGCAGCATCTGGGTGGTGGTCTCCACCTGCCAGGGCAGCCGTCCGGTCAGCATCCGGTAGAGCAGCAGTCCCACCGCGTACACGTCCGTGGCCGGGCTGACCTGGCCGTTGTCCAGGCGTTCCGGGGCCAGGTAGGCCGGGGTGCCGAGCAGGGTGCCGTCCGTGCCCTTCTCGCTCTCCCCCACCAGGGCGGAGATGCCGAAGTCGACCACCTTCACGCCGGTGGGGGTGAGCATGACGTTCCCCGGGGTGACGTCGCGGTGCACCACCCCCCGGGCATGCGCGGTGGCCAGGGCGGAGGCCACCTCGGCCGCGATGGTCACCGCCTCCCGCCAGGGCAGGGTGCCCACACCGGCTAGCCGGGCGGTCAGCGGAGCACCGTCGATCAGCTCCATCACCACGTACGGCAGGGTCAGCCCCACCTGCTGGGACTCGCCGTAGTCGTACACATTGGTGATGTTGGGGTGGCAGAGCCGGGCCGCGGCCTGGGCCTCGGTGCGGATCCGGTGGCGGAAGGCCCGGTCGCTGGCCAGCCGGGAGGCGAGGACCTTGACCGCGACCTGCCGGCCGAGCACCTCGTCGTAGCCGCGCCAGACCACGGACATCCCGCCCGTGCCGAGTTGCTCGATCAGCCGGTACCGCTCACCGAGCAGCTGCGCGCCCCTGCGTACCTCTGCACCCATGGTCGGCCTTGTTGCCCGATGCGAACCCGCCTACACCTTTCTGAACGGATTCGGTCGCGGATTCACCCGATCAGGCGGTGGCCAGCAGTTGATCCACCGGGGCGTAGTCGTCCGTGAGCACCAGGGCCTCCCCGACGAAGTCCGTCAGATCCCGGCCACTGAGCAGGCTGACCGGCTCGTTGGCGGCGTCCAGCCGGGCCCGGATGGCGGCCAGCGGCAGCGGGGCGTCGGAGGCGACGATGAGGAAGTTGGCCCCCTGCTCCCCGGCCAGGGCCTCCGGCGGGGCGATCAGGGCCACCTGCGGGAACTCGGCCGCCACGGTGGCCACCTCGCTGCGGATGAACCGCAGCGGCGGATAGTCGATGACGTTCTGCACGTACACCCCACCCGGCCGGGTTACCCGCCGGATGTCCGCGGCCATCTCCCGGGTGGCCAGATGCCAGGGCACCACCAGGTGGCCGAAGGCGTCCCCGACCACGAAGTCCCGGCTGTCGGTGCCTTCCTTGGCCACCAGCATCCGGGCGTCACCCACCACCGCCCGCAGGTCCGGCCCCTGGCGTACGCCGAGCAGCCGCTCCCCCAGGTCGACCAGCCCGCCGTCGATCTCGAACACCAGGTTGTCCGTACCGGGCCGGGTGGCGGTCAGGTAGCGGGGCATGGTGAAGCCGCCCCCGCCCAGGTGCAGGGCGTCCAGCCGCTGCCCCTCCGGGGCCATCACGTCCGCCACCGCGCCGATCCACCGGGTGTAGGCGTACTGGAGGTAGGTCGGGTCGTCGAGATCCACGTACGAGTGCTGGGCCGAGTTGAGCAGCAGGGTCCGTCCGCTCTCCCGGCCGGGATCGGCCTCGACCTTGGCACAGTGGTACGCCGTCTCCACGTCACACGGATTCGGGGCGACCATGGTCAGCCCGGCACCGACCAGGCCGAGCACCGCCAGCGCCGCCTTCACCCGGGCCGGACCGGGCAGGGTGGCCCGGTCCTGGCGGTGCAGGTAAACCCCCAGGGCGATGCCGGTGATCCCCAGGGAGGCGGCCAGCCCGAACAGGATGACCGTGCTGGGCAGCGCGGCGACCAGCACGAAGCCGGTGCCCAGGGTCGCCGTGACCGCGCCCAGGGTGCCGATGCCGGAGAGCCGGCCGACCACCTGACCGGTACGGCGCAGGTCGGCCAGTTGCAGCTTGACCACCAGCGGGGTGACCGCCGACAGCAGCATCGCCGGGGCGAACACGGCGACCGCCACCAGCAGCAGGATGGCCCCGGCCGTGCCACCGGTGAGCACCTGACCGGCGTACCGCACCGCCGGCAGGGTGATCGCGGTGGCGATGCCGGAGAGCACCAGGGCAGGAGCCAGCAAGGTACGCGGGTTGCGCTTGTCGGCCAGCCAGCCTCCCGCCCAGGCCCCGTAGGCGATCGCGGCCAGGGCGATGCCGATGACCGAACTGGTCACCTGAAGAGTCACCCCGACGTACGGCCCGACCAGGCGCAGCGCCGCGGTCTCCAGCACCAGGACGGCACCGCTGGAGTAGAAGACCAGGAAGGCGGCGAGCCCGTTGGGCAGGGCCCGTGGGGTCGACGGATCGGCCGATGCGGCCGGTGCCGCGAGGTCAGGCGATGGAGAGTTCATCGTGGGCATGGTACGCAGCGTCGCGACGGCCCCGGGTCAGTACATCGAGAGATGAACGTGGTTCGTGTGGTCCGCGGCGGGACTGCCACTGCCGCCGTACGACCGCCAACCGGTGCCCGGGTGCCAGATCTGCCGGTACCAGATGACGTACAGCACACCCAGCCGATCGGCGTTGCGTACGTGCCAGGCGGCCAGACTGTCCCCGTACGCCTTGTCCCCGCCGGTGGCCGTGCGGTCCTCGAAGCCGTTGGTGGCGGCGGAGAAATCGCAGGCCCGGCCCTTGGGGTGTTCGCCCGAGCCACCGCTGCGGTAGCAGGAGACGTACCGCTTGTAGCCGGCGGCCTGGGTCTGTTGCAGGGCGTGCAGGGTGCGCGGGGTGATACAGCCCGAGGTGGTCGGGTCGTTCACCGAGCAGGACTCCGACGGCCAGGAGCCGTTGGCGTTGCGTGGTGCCGGCTTGGCCGAGGTGGAGTTGCCGCCACTGAACCCGCCGCTGCTGCCCGAACTGACTGCGGCCAGGGCCGCCTCGGTCTCCTTCTTCTTCTTGGCGATCACGGCTAGCTGCTTGGTCTGCTCGCGCACCTCGGCGTTGATCGCCAGCTTGGCCTGGCGGGCCTGCTCACGGGCCTCGGCCAGCTCCCGCACCCGACGGCCGTCCCGCTGGGCCATCATGTCCAGGCTGGCGGCCCGCTGCACGAAGGCCTCCGGGGTGCCGCTGTCCAGCAGGGCGGCGGCGGCGCTGAGCCGACCGATCCGGTACGACTGCGCGGCCACCTCACCGACCATCAGGCTCAGCTCGGCCAGCCGCTCCTCCAGCTCGGACAGCTCCTTGGCCATCTTCTTCTGGCGCTTCTTGGAGCCGTCGAGCTTGCGCTTGGCCTCGATGTGGGCCTTGGCGGTGGCCTCCAGGGTGTCCCGCAGCTTCTTGCTGCCCCCCTCGTTGGGCTCCGCGTACGCCGGCACGGCGCCGAGGCCGAACAACATCATGACGGCGGCGAGCAGGGCGATCAGCGTTCGATGCGAGCGCCGCCGCACGGGCATGGACCTGCGCACGAAAGCATCCTCTCGTCGTCCGCCGGCCCCCCTTGGTGAGATCCACTGCGCGGCGGCGGTCCCCGCCGGCGCCGATCGGCGGCCTGCTGGCGATGAACCGCCGGTCAGAATACCGGAACCAGCACCCCCGACCAGTCCCCCGACCCCCCACACCCGTCAATCATCAACCCACCGCAACCCCCACCTCACCCTCCGCCCTCCTGCCTCGCTGATCAAGAAGTTTTAGTCTTGATCCGGGCTGCGGAAGACTAAAACTTCTTGATCAACTCAACGGAGGTCAGATGGGGAGGAGGGTTTCGTGGACGGTGTGCCAGACCTGGTCGTTGACGGCGACCAGGAGGCCGTGCTCGGTGTCGGCGGGGTGATAGTCCGCGCCGTCGAAGCGGCGGGCCACCCCGCCTGCGGCCCGCACCAGCAGGGTGCCCGGACCGTGGTCCCAGGGCAGGGTGCGCCAGAAGACCACGAACTGCTGGGCCCCGGTCAGCAGGTCCAGATACTCCCGGCCGGCGCAGTGCTGACCCGGCAGCAGTTCACCGACCCGGGCGCCACCGGCCTCGACCGTCCGCCGGGAGGCCGGCGGCAGGAACCTGGTCATCGCCGCGCCCCGCAGGCTGCCCAGCGGGGGCGCCTCGGTCGGCAGACGCAGCGGGCGACCGTCGAGGTGGACTCCGGTCTCCAGCCAACCCGTGGCCAGGGTCTCCGCCAGCGGATCGAAGATCCAGCCGGCCACCGGCTCACCGCCGGAGAGCAGCGAGATCATCAGAGCGAAGGGACGTTGACCGGCCGCGAAGTTGGCCGTGCCGTCGATCGGGTCGACCAGCCACACCTCCCCTTCCGACCGCAGGTGGCGCAGCAGGCCCGGATCCTCCGCCACCGCCTCCTCGCCGACCACCAGCGAGTTCGGCCGCAGCCGGCGCAGCCCGGCGGTGATCGCCTCCTCGGCCCTACGGTCGGCGACCGTGACCAGCTCACCGGGTGCCTTCTCGGTCACGTCGGCGGCGTCCAGATGACGGAAGGACGGCAGTACGATCCGGTCCGCGGTCTCCCGCAGCAGTCCGGCGACGTCGTCGAGCAGGGTGTCAGCCACGCGGCGGCAGTTTCACCACACTGACGAAGAACTCGTCGATCTGCCGGACCACCGAGATGAACCGCTCGAAGTCCACCGGCTTGGTGACGTAGGCGTTCGCGTGCAACTGGTAGCTGCGCAGGATGTCCTCGTCGGCCTGGGAGGTGGTCAGCACGACCACCGGGATGCGGCGGAACTGCTCGTCGTTCTTAATCTCCTCCAGCACCTCCCGACCGTCCCGGCGGGGCAGGTTCAGGTCGAGCAGGATCAGATCCGGCAGCACGGCGTCCGCGTACTGGCCCTCGCGGCGCAGGTAGGCCAGGGCCTCGGCACCGTCGGAGACGACATTGAGCCGGTTACGCAGCTTGTGCTCCTCGAACGCCTCCCGCGTCATCAGCACGTCGCCCGGGTCGTCCTCGACGAGCAGCACCTCGATCGGGCTGTTGCCGTCCGCTGGCGCGGTCATCTCACCGCCTCCTTCATCCCACCTGTTTCGCCGCTACCCGACCCGGCGTCCCCGCCGACGGCCTCCCGCGAGCCGCCCTGGCGGGCCACCCCGCTCCGCTGCGCCCCGGCGGCCTGGTCGTCCGCCTCGGGAACCGAATCCGGGTCAGCGTCCGCGCCGACCGTACCCGCACCCTCGGGCTGCTCGCCTCCGTCGCGGCCTTCCGCGTCCGAATCCGGCGCCACCGCTCCGGCCGGCTGGTCGGCCTGGGCGGCCGTGACATCCTCCGGTCGGGCCGGCAGGGTGAAACGGATGGCCGTGCCCTCGGGTACGTCGGTGTCCACCCAGACCCGACCCCCGTGATATTCCACAATCTTCTTGACGATGGCCAGCCCGATGCCCGTGCCGGGGTAGGCGTCCTTGGCGTGCAGCCGCTGAAAGATCACGAAGATCTTGTCGGCGAACTCCGGCTCGATGCCGATGCCGTTGTCCTGGCAGCTGATCTCCCACTCCTCGCCGACCAGGCGGGCTGAGATGTGCACCTTCGGCGGCACCTCGGGTCGGCGGAACTTGACCGAGTTGCTGACCAGGTTCACCAGCAGGTTGGTCAGCAGGGGTTCCTCGCCCCGGATCACCGGCAGGTCGTCCCAGGTCAGCTCGGCGTCGGCGTACTGCCGGGCCGGCTCGGTCTGGGCGGCCACCTCGGCCATCAGGTTGTTCATGTTGACCTCGGTGAACCCGGCGGTGAGGCGACCGATCCGGGAGAAGGCCAGCAGGTCGTTGATCAGCCGCTGCATCCGCTGGGCGCCGTCCACCGCGAAGGCGATGTACTGGTCGGCCCGCTCGTCGAGGCGGCCCGCGTACCGGCGTTGCAGCAACTGGCAGAAGCTGGCCACCTTGCGCAGCGGCTCCTGCAGGTCGTGCGAGGCGACGTAGGCGAACTGCTCCAGGTCACGGTTGGACCGGGTCAACTCCTCGGCCTGCTTCTGCAACTGGGTGTTGACCCACTCGATCCGCTCCCGCGCCTCGCGTACCTCGGCCAGGTCGGCCGCGATCCGCTGACGCATGGCGTCCACATCCGCGCCGAGGCGCTGGAACTCCGGCGGCCCGCCACCGACGATCCGATGGGTGTAGTCGCCCGTGACGACCTCCCTGACCTGCCCGGCCAGGGCGGTCAACGGCCGCAGCACCATCCGGTCCAGCGCCAGCAGCAGGGCGATACCCGCCACGGCCACCACCAGGGCGGCGACGATCAGCAGGATGACCAGGAGGTTGCCGGTCTGCTCCACGTTGCGGGCGGTGGCCTGCCGGGCGGTGAGAATCTCCTCCTGGAGGGCGGCGACCGCGCCCCGTACCTCGTCGAACCGTTGCCGGGTCTCGTCGGTCAGCAGGGCCTGACCGGCTTCGGTGCCGCTGGTCCGGGTGGTCTCGATCACCGGCTGGGCGACCGCGCGCCGCCACTCGTCCGCCTGCTGCTCCACCGCCTGCAGATCCGCCACGATCTCGGGGTACTTGCCGGACAGCTGCCGGATCTCCTGCGCGGTGGCCCGTTCCTGGGCCAGGCCCTGCTCGTACGGGGCCAGGTCCTCAGGGTCCGCCGTCACCGCGTACCCGCGTACGGCGGTCTCCTGGTCCAGCAGCGCGTTGAGCATCTCCTGGCCCTGCACCCGCAGCGGGCCGACCTCCATCAGCAGCACGTCGGTGTACTCGCGGTTCTTGGAGGCCACGACCGCCTCGGCCACCGCGACACTGAGCAGCAGCACCCCGACCACACCCAGCAGCGCCAGCACCCGCCGGCGCAGCGTCCACCAGCTGACCCCTACGCTCACCGGCCACCGCCCCGGGTGACCAGCAGCATCGCCACGTCGTCGGCGAAGGGGCCGCCGTTGAGCTGCTCAGCCCGCCCGACCAGCCAGGCCGGCAGTTCGGGCAGGGCGACGCGGCGGCCGTCCGGCTCCTGCAACAGTCGGGTCAGACCGGGCACGTCGAGGCGTTCGTCGCCCTCGCCCACCCGGCCCTCGATCAGACCATCGGTGTACATCAGCAGAGACCAGTCCTCGGTGTCGAACTTCAGATCGAAGGCGACCGGGCGCCGTGGGCGTACCCCGAGCAGCAGGCCACCCGGTGCGGGCACCGGGGCCACCCGCCCTCCGGAGAGCAGGACCGGCGGAGGATGACCGGCCAGCCGTACGATGCCCCGGTTGGCGTCGAGGTCCAGGCGCACCGTGGCGACCGTGGCGAAGATCTCCTGGAGTCGGCGCTCGCTCATCAGCACCTGCTCCAGGGCGGGCAGCACCTCGTCGTCCGGCACCCCGGCCAGGATCAGGGCCCGCCAGGCCACCCGCAACTCGACCCCGAGCGCCGCCTCGTCCACCCCGTGCCCGCACACGTCACCGACGATCAGGTCGACCCGATCCGGACGGGTCTGCACAACGTCGAAGAAATCGCCACCGATCAGGGCAGCGTGTCGGCCAGGCCGATAGAAGGTGTGCACGGCGATCTTGTCGGTGGACATCAGTGGCTGGGGCAGCAGACCCCGCTCCAACCGGGCCGACTCGGCCTGCCGCAGCTCCACCTCGCGCAGTCGGCGGGCGTTCTCGTCGGCGCGCTTACGCTCCACCGCGTACCGCAGGGCCCGGGTCAGCAGCACCCCGTCGACCTGGCCCTTGACCAGGTAGTCCTGGGCCCCCTCGGCGACCGCGACGATGCCCAGGTGCTCGTCGCTGCGGCCGGTCAACACACAGACGGCCGCGCTGCCGGACATCTCCAACACCTGCCGCAGGCCGTCCAGCCCCTGCGCGTCCGGCAGACCCAGATCCAGCAGTACGCAGTCCACCCCGGTCATCCGGCGGCGGGCCTCGCGCAGACTGGTGGCGACCACCAGGTCGATGCCGGAGTTCGTCTCGGCCAGCAGCTCACCGACCAGGAAGGCGTCGCCCTCGTCGTCCTCTACCAGCAGCACCCGCAGCCGCTCCCCCGGCGGGAGGTTGGGATTACCTCCCAGGCCACCTCGCGGGTACGGCCACGACACGACGGAGGGACCGGTCGTGCCGGTCCCCCGGTGTGCCCGGGCCACCGCCGTGACCGGCGGGAGTTCGCTGGTGATGTCGGGCTCCTTCCGAGTGCCCCGCTGATCCTGTATTAGACAACGTTCGCACACAACACGACGGAGCGCCCTGGCGTGGCATAGAGGATGATGTGCACCCCCCAGGTCCCATCCCCCGAGGAGCCGTCCGTGGGCGCACCCCCCAGCCCCGCTGCCGATCGTGCCCTGTCCCGACCCCGTCGCCGCGGGCTGGCCGCGTTGGCGGCTCTGGTCGCGCTGGCCGCCGTCGGCACCCTGGCCCTGCTCGACATCCGCCCCCCGACACCCCGCCCCACGGACGCACCGGCCGAGGAGTTCAGCGCCGGTCGGGCGTACGCCCATCTGGCTGTCGTCGCCGGTGGGCCGCATGTCGCCGGCAGCCCGGCCAACGACGAGGTCCGCGCCTACCTGGAGGCCGAACTCCGCAAACTGGGCCTGACTCCGGAGGTACAGGACACCGTCGCCGAGGAGGCCGGTCAGCTCAGCGGAGCGGCCGCCGGCGCCACCCTGGCCCGGGTCCGCAACGTGGTGGCCCGGCTACCCGGCACCGACCCGACCGGCACGGTGTTCCTGGTGGCCCACTACGACGCCGTGCAGACCGGGCCGGGCGGCAACGACAACGGGGCCGGGGTGGCCGCCATCCTGGAGGTGGCCCGGGCGCTGACCAACGGACCGGCCCCGCGCAACGAGGTCGTCTTCGTGCTCACCGACGCGGAGGAGGCCTGCCTGTGCGGGGCCTCCGCCTTCGCCGCCGACCATCGGCTGGCCGCCGAGAAGGGGGTGGTGCTCAACCTGGAGGCGCGGGGCCGCACCGGGCCGGTGATCATGTTCGAGACCTCGCCGCGGAACGCCGCACTGGTGGAGGTCTTCGGTCGGGCCGCGCCGCATCCCGTCGGCACCTCCTTCGCCGTGGAGGTCTACCGCGCCCTGCCCAACGACACCGACTTCACGGCCTTCCTGGACCACGGTTTCGTCGGGCTGAACTCGGCCTATCTGGACGGGGGCGCGATCTACCACACCCCGCTGGACACCCCCGCGTCGATGGACCGGGCCAGCCTCCAGCACCACGGCGCCAACACCCTAGCCATGGCCCGCGAATTCGGTCGGATCGACCTGACCGACCTGGACGCCGGACACGACGCCACCTACTTCCCGATCCCCGGCGGCCTGGCCCGCTACCCCGGGCCGCTGGTGCTGCCGCTGGCCCTGCTGGCGCTGGCCGGGGTGATCGTGCTGGCCTGGCTGGCCCGGCGTCGAGGTCGGGTCACCGGGAGCCGGCTGGCAGCCGGGTTCGGGCTGGCGCTGGTGCCGATCGTGGTAGCCCCGCTGGGCGCGCAGTTGCTCTGGGCCGCGATCACCGCCATCCGGCCCGGCTACGCGATGCTGCTCGACCCGTACCGGCCGACCTGGTATCGACTGGCGGTGCTGGCGCTGGCCGCCGCCGTGCTGTTCACCTGGTACGCCCTGACCCGTCGACGGGTCGGTCCCGCCGCCCTGGCCATCGGTGGACTGGGCTGGCTGGCCCTGCTCGGCGTACTGCTCGCGGTGCTGGTGCCCGGTGGGGCGTACCTGGCGACCCTGCCCGCCCTGGCCGGCGCCCTGGCCGGGCTGGTCGCGGTGGCCGCCCGCATCGAGGGCCCGGTACCGGTCATCGCGGTGACCCTGGCCGGCGCGGTCGCCGTGGTCGTCCTGCTGCCCGTGGTGGTGCTGCTGTTCCCGGCGCTGGGCATGACCATGGGGGGTGTCGCGGCACTGTTCGCGGTCCTGCTCGGCCTGGCCGCCCTGCCGGTGGTGGACCTGCTGCACCCCGAGGCCGGCGGCCAGCGGGGCCTGGTGGCCCTGCGGGCCCGGCGGCTCGGCGCGCTGCCCGCCGGGGCCGCCACCCTGGCCGCGATCGTGCTCGCCGGGGTCGGGCTGGCCGTCGACCGGTTCGACGCCGCGCACCCCACCCCCACCCACCTGATGTACGCCCTGGACGCCGACACCGGACAGGCCCGCTGGCTCAGCCGCGAAACCGACCCCCAACCCTGGACCGCACAGTACGTCGAGGGGCCGGTCTCCATCGCGGACGACTTCCCCGGCCTGGCCCACACCGACCTGCTGGGCGGCCCGGCGCAGGCGGCCCCACTGCCCGCACCCCGGCTGGAGGTGCTGGCCGACACCAGCACGGCCGGGCAGCGCACCCTGCGCCTGCGGCTGACCCCCCAACGACAGGTACGCCTGGCCACCCTGCATGTGGACACCTCCACGGCCACGGTTCGCAGCGCCACGGTGGCCGGCCGGCCGGTGCCGATCGAGACACGCGAGGGCCGGTGGGGCTTCGGGGTGGTCTTCCACGCCCCGCCCCCGGAGGGCATCGAGATCACTCTGACCGTAGAACCCCGGGCGGCACAGGTCTCCCTGCGCGCCCAAGACGTCAGCGACGGCCTGGACCAGATCCCCGGCTTCCGCCCCCGCCCACCCCACGTAGGCGTGGTCGGCTCCCACACCTCCGAAATGCTCGCCGTAGCCCGCACCTACCCCCTCTAGCCCTCGCCCTCCCTCCCCCGCGATCTTGCACTTTTGGTCTCCGCAAAGCGGACATACTCCGCAGAAAGGCGACCGAAAGTGCAAGATCGGCGGGGTGGGGTGGGAGAGGCGGGGAGGGTGGGGGTCTTACTTCCAGCGGAAGTGGACGAAGAGGCGGCCGAAGTTCTTGGAGTCCTTCTCTACCCGGTGGTAGAGCTGCTTGACGTCCTTCTGGTCCAGGAAACGCAGCACCCGCTTCTTGAGCTGGCCGGAGCCCTTGCCGGGGATGATCTCGACCAGGGTGGCCTTCTTCGCGACCGCCTCGTCCATGATCCCGCGCAGCGCCCGGTCGATGTCGTGACCCTTGTTGAAGATGTCGTGCAGGTCCAGCTTCAGCTTCATGGCGCGTCCACCGTCCGGTCGGCTCCCATGTGCCCATGGTAGGCAGGGTGGTTGCCGGGGCCGGAGGCGCCGAAGGGGCAGCCCGGGTGGGCTGCCCCTTCGAGGGTTCCGATGGTCAGCGGGCGCTGGTCCCCAGCCGGGTCTCGACCCGGCGCAGGGCGGTCCGGTAGTCGTCGTTGGCGCCGTGCATGGCCGCTGCGATGCGCAGGTGGCGCAGCGCGTCGGAGTGCCGGTTCAGTCGCTCCAGGGTCCGGCCCAGGACGTGGTGGGCGTAGTGGTCGCTGGGGTTGCGGTCGACCAGTTCCCGCAGGTGCTCCTCGGCGCGACCGAGCTGGGCGGACTGGAAGTACGCCCGGGCCAGCAGTTGCCGTACGGCGGCGTTGTCCGGCTCGGCCTCGATGATCGGTTCGAGCAGCCGGGCCGCCCCGGTGGGGTCGCCCGACTCGAAGAACAGATTCGCCCGTCGGTACTCGGCCAGAAGATCCATCTTGACCACCCTCTCCCGTCGCAGCGCTGTTCTGACGCTCGCACAACAACGGCCGGACCGCGACTGTTCCCGCGTGCTCCTCCCGCCCCGCGCAGGCAGCGGTGTTAAGCAGGGGCCCTTCCTCTACACGAGGCGTTAATAAGGTGCCCTTCCTTTCACCGGAGCTTGAGGTCCCAGGCGCGGACCCCGCCGACTATGCCGGCGCTGTTGGGTACCACGACCACGTCGTCGCCCATCCGGGCGAGCTGTTCCGGGCGGATCAGTCGGGAGTTGCCGCCGCCCAGGTAGAGCCGGTCCCAGCGGAACACCGGGCGCAGCCCGTCCACCACCTGGCGGATCCGTCGGGACCAGAAGGCGTCGCCCAGCCGACGGCGTTCCGGTTCGCCGATGTAGGTGTCGTAGGTGGTGCCCCAGCGCACCGGGGCGTGGGACAGCTCCAGGTGCGGGGCGAGCACCCCGCCGTCGAACAGGGCGCTGCCCAGCCCGGTGCCCAGGGTCAGCACCAGCTCGCAGCCGGTGCCGGCGACCACCCCGGCACCGTGCACCTCGGCGTCGTTGAGCACCAGGGTCGGCAGCCCGAAGGCATCGGCAAGGGCGCTGCGGGCGTCGTACCCGGACCATTCGGCGAGCAGGGCCGGGTCCACCCGGGTACGCGGGCCGGAGCGGGTCACGTAGTGCGGGGTGGCCACCACCACCCCGTGCCGGATCATGCCCGGCATCCCGACCGTCACCCGGTCCGCCGAGGGCAGCCGGGCGCCCAGCTCCAGCAGGGTCTTGACGAACAGTTCTGGAGGCAGGGGGTACGGCGTGGGTACCCGCAGCGGCTGCGCCCGCATGGTGCCCGCGCTGTCCAGGACGGATGCCTTGATCCCACCGCCACCGCAGTCGATCGCCAGAGTGGTCTGCACGACCTGAGTCTGCCTCGTGCCGCTCGGCCGGCACGAGGAACCAGGGGGTGGTTAATCCGCAGACCGCCGACGGGTACGCGGGTAGGCTCGGCTCCTTGTGAGCGCCACGCTGATCGTCAAGGACCTTGCCGCCGGCCACGGGGACCGGACCCTGTTCACCGGGTTGGACCTGGTGGTGGCCCCGGGGGACGTGATCGGCCTGGTCGGGCCGAACGGGGCAGGCAAGTCGACCCTGCTGCGTACCCTCGCCGGGTTGTTGCCGGTGGAGGGCGGCAGCGTCACGGTGAGCCCGCCCGGCGCGAGCATCGGGCATCTGCCCCAGGAGCCGGAGCGGCGACCCGGCGAGACGGTACGGGCCTTCCTGGCCCGGCGTACCGGGGTGACCGGCGCGCAGGCCGCCCTAGACGCGGCGACCGAGGCCCTGACGGCCGGTAGGCCGGGGGCGGACGACGCCTACGCGGACGCCCTGGAGCGCTGGCTCGGACTGGGCGGGGCGGATCTGGACGAGCGGGCCGAGGAGGTGGCGGCCGAGTTGGGCCTCGCCGTCGACCTGGATCAGGAGATGACCGGCCTCTCCGGTGGGCAGGCGGCCCGCGCCGGGCTGGCCTCACTGCTGCTCAGCCGGTACGACGTGTTCCTGCTCGACGAGCCCACCAACGACCTGGACCTGGCTGGCCTGCACCGGTTGGAGCAGTTCGTCACCGGGTTGCGGGCCGGCACGGTGCTGGTCAGCCATGACCGGGAGTTCCTGTCCCGGACGGTTACCCGGGTGCTGGAGTTGGACCTGCACCAGCAGCAGGTGAACCAGTTCGGGGGCGGGTACGGGGCTTACCTGGAGGAGCGGGAGGTGGCGCGCCGCCAGGCACGCGCCGAGTTCGAGGAGTACGCCGACAACCTGGCGGGTCTGGAGGCACGGGCCCGGACCCAGCGGTCGTGGATGGAGAAGGGGGTCCGTAACGCCCGGCGCAAGGCCACCGACAACGACAAACTCGGTCGGAAGTTCCGCTCCGAGGCCAGCGAGAAGCAGGCCGCCAAGGCCCGGCAGACGGAGCGGCTGATCGAACGGCTGGAGGTGGTCGAGGAGCCCCGCAAGGAGTGGGAACTGCGGATGGAGATTGCCGCCGCACCCCGCGCCGGCGCCGTGGTGGCCACCCTCCGAGACGCCGTGGTACGCCGAGGCGAGTTCACCCTGGGCCCGGTGAACCTGCAGATCGACTGGGCCGACCGGGTGGCGGTGACCGGGGCGAACGGGTCCGGCAAGTCGACCCTGCTGGGTGCCCTGCTCGGCCGGCTGCCGCTGGCCTGCGGACAGGCCGCTCTGGGCCCGGGGGTGGTGGTCGGCGAGGTGGACCAGGCCCGGGGGCTGTTCCTCGGGGACGCGCCACTGTTGGACGCCTTCCGGGCGGCCGTACCGGATCTGTCCCCCGCCGATGCCCGGACCCTGCTGGCCAAGTTCGGGCTGCGGGCCCAGCATGTGTTGCGTCCGGCCGCGACCCTGTCCCCCGGGGAGCGGACCCGGGCCGCCTTGGCGTTGTTGCAGGGGCGGGGGGTCAACCTGCTGGTGCTGGACGAGCCGACCAACCATCTGGATCTGCCGGCCATCGAGCAGTTGGAGTCGGCCCTGGACAGCTACCCGGGCACCTTGCTGCTGGTGACCCACGATCGGCGGATGCTCGACGCGGTACGCCTGGACCGCCGGCTGGAGGTTACCGCCGGGCGGATCGTGGAGTCCTGACCCGAGGCGCCGGGCATCTTCTGGGATAACCGACGCATACCGGGCAGCTATCCGGGTAACGGGCCGCCGGAGGTGGCCTGGATGGTGGCACTGGCACGCACTGCGCCCTCGGGCGAGCGGCTACGGGCGGTGGACGAGTTCCTCACCGAGGCGTGGACGGACCAGGTCCGGCACGACGATCGGCTGCGCCCGCTGGGAGTCGAGGTCCGCTTCGACCGGGGGGTCGCCCACCTGACCGGGGAGGTGGCGGACCCGGCCCAACTACGGCTGGTACGCGACCAGGTGGGCCGCCTGGCCGGGGTCTTCGGCATCTGGTGCCGGGTACGGGTGGGCGGGCGCGACCCGGTGGTGGTGGACCTGGGGTGCGGGGCCACCAAGCAGTGGCCGGGCAATCTGGGGTTGGACATCTTCCCGGCGCCCGGGGTGGATGCGGTGGCCGACCTGTCGGGTTCCCTCCCGCTGGCCGACGACTCCGTGGACGTGCTGTTCGCGGTGCACATCCTGGAGCACCTGATCGACTTCCTGCCGCTGCTGGACGAGTGCCACCGGGTGCTCCGCCCCGGCGGGGTCCTGCATGTGATGAGCCCCTGGTGGGGGCATGTGAACGCGGTCGCCGACCCCACCCATGTGCGACTGCTGGACGTACAGACGATCAAGGGGGTCTGCCTGATGCGCCCACCGGGCACCCCCCGGTGGTATCCGCTGCACGCCGGCACGGACGGCGCCTCCATCTTCGCGGACCTGACCCCCCTGGGACCCGACGACCCCGCCCCCTCCCCCGCCCATCTGGCCCGCTTCTTCGACTAGCCGCCACCTGGCGCAATCCCCGGGAGCTCAGGCTCCCGGGGATTCGTCTGTTTCAGCACCGGTCATCAATATTTCCCGCGAGTAACACCGAGTCGCCGAAGTATTGATCGACACTGATGGGACCGGTGACTCGCCGGTAACCCCCACCGCCCCCACCCCCAGCGGAGGTTCCCCCAGTGCCCAGACGACTCGCCACCCTCCTCGCCTCGGGCGTATTCGCGCTGCTCACCGTGGTCGCCGCCGCCTCCCCGGCGGCCGCTGCCGTGACCCCGGCACAGAAGCTGTCCGTGCTGTCCAGTTGGACGCAGACCAGCGCCAGCAGCTACAACGCCTGGAACTCGGCCCGGCAGAACCGTGCCGCCTGGGCGGAGTACAAGTTCGACTGGTCCACGGACTACTGCTCGTCCAGCCCGGACAACCCCCTCGGATTCAAGTTCTCCAACGCCTGCTTCCGGCACGACTTCGGCTACCGCAACTACAAGGCGGTCGGCCAGTTCAGCGCCAACAAGTCCCGCCTGGACAGCGCCTTCTACGAGGACCTGAAGCGGGTCTGCGCCACCTACAACTCCGTTGTCCGCCCGGCCTGCACCAGCCTCGCCTGGACCTACTACCAGGCTGTTTCCGTCTTCGGCTCGGTTGCCGCGGTGTCCCAGGCCGACATCGACCGGGCCGCCCGGATGAAGGCCGAAGCCGAGCGATACGCCCGATCCTGACCACCGCAGCCACTGTGGGCCCGGCCGACCACGGTCGCCGGGCCCGCAGTGGGGCGGCGCCCGCGAACAGGTCAGTCGGCGGTGGCAGCGGACTGACAGGGCCCGCTACGACACCCCTCGGCCGCGAACCGGTCCGAGTCGGCCGCCAGGTCGGGATGTTCGACACCGAGGGCCAGCGCCACCGCCTCGTCCAAGCCCAGCTCGGCGCCTTCGCCGTACGCCTCGTCGAAGGCGGTGTCGCCGAGGATCCGACGCAGCGCGGCCTGCTCTTGCATCCAGTAGGCGTCATAGATGCCGGGGGTGGACCGCAGGGTCGCCCGGGTCACCTGGGCCGCACCGAACAGCCGGGCCGCGGTCAGCGGCGCACCCCCGACAGCACACCGTACGGCGATGGCGTTCAGGGTGTCGCAGGCGCGGCCGTGGAAGCCGTGGTGCATCCGGGACCGCAACGCCGCCAGCAGGTGCTCGTGCGCCGCCACCAGGTCACCCCGGGCCAAGGCGACCATGCCGAGCAGCATGTCCACCGAGCGACGCCCCCGCTCGACCGGCCGGGCCGCCTCGACCGGCCGGGCCGCCCCGAGCAGTTCCGCCGCCTCGTCCAGCTCACCCCGCAGCCACAGCAACTCGGCCAGCCGGAACACCGCGAACAAGGCCTCGGAGTCCACCCCCTGGTCGTGCGCCCAGTCGATGACCTCCCGACAGATCCGCTCCGCCTCGGCGAACTGTCCCAGGTCGACCAGCGGCGCGGCCCGCCCGGCGAGCACCCGGGCCAGCAGGCCGACATCACCGGCCTGCCGGGCAGCGGCCTCCGCCCGCTGCGAGTACCGCAGTTCCTCGGCGTACTCGCCGTCGGCGCCGGCATGCAGCGAATGCAGGTGGTACGCCGCTGCCAGCTCTCCCTCCGGGACCACCTCGCCGGTCTCCGCCAGTCGGCCGTACAGGCGGAACAGCCAGAGTCGGCCCTCCCGCGCCAGCCCCCGCTCGCGCCACCACTGTTCCAGGCCACCGGCCAACCGCAGCCCGATCCGGGCGCTGCCCCCGGTGGCGCACCACCGCAGGGCGGCCCGCACCTCCCCGGCCAGGGGATCCAGCGCGTACAACGACAGGGTCACCGGCTCCCCGTCCGGGCCCAGATGGGCCTGTTCGAGGGCGTGCGCGGACCACGCCACATGCCGGTTGCGGGCGTCCCGCTCCTCCCCGGCCTCGGCCAGTCGCCGGGCCGCGTACGCCCGGATCGGATCCAGCATCCGGTAGGTGTAGCCCGAGGCGTGCGGCTCGGCCAGGACCAGGGACTTGTCCACCAGCACCGAGAGGGGGTCCAGTGGATCGTCGCCGAGCAGCCACTCCACCGTCTCCAGGTCGACCGGACCGGCGAACACCGCCAACCAGCGCAGCAGCCGCGCGGCCCGCGGGCCCAGGGTCCGGTACGACCAGGTGACGGTGGCCTGCATGGTCAGGTGCCGTTCGGCCGCCGTACGCACCGACAGCTCCGGCTGCTCGTCGCCGGTCGACCCGCCCGAAGATCGCGGAGTGTCGGCGGTCGAGGGTTGGGGTGGGTCGTCCCGACCGGCGTCCAGGGTGCCGAGCACGTCGTCCAGGCGTTCGGCGAGCTGCCCTACCGAGAGCACCCGTAGCCGCGCCGCAGCCAGCTCTATGGCCAACGGCAGGCCGTCCAACCGCCGTACCACCCGACGCAGGTCGGCGGACTCGGCCGGATCGGGCTGTCGACCTCCCCGGGCCGCCGCCGTACGGTCCAGCAGCAGGGCGACCGCGTCGCTCTCGGAACCGTCCGCGGGCGGGTCGACCGACAGCGGCGGGATCCGCCACACCAGCTCGCCGGGCAGGGCCAGGGGTTCTCGGGTGGTGGCCAGCACCCGCACCCCACTGCCACCGGCCAGCAGCCGGGTGACCGCGTCCGCGCAGGCCGACGGCTGGGCGTCGCAGGTGTCCAGCACGATCAACATCCGGCGGTTGGCCGCGTACTCCACCAGGGTGTCGATCATCGGGCGTCCGGGCTCGGGACGCAGCCCGAGCACCGCGGCGATCGCGAAGGCCACCAGCCCCGAGTCGGTGACCGAGGCGATGTCGACGAACCAGACCCCGTCCGGGTACTCATCGACCAGGTCGGTGGCGACCTCCACGGCCAGCCGGGTCTTACCGCCACCACCGGCACCCAGCACGGTGACCAGCCGATGCCGCACCACAAGCTCACGGAGGTCGGCGCGCTCAGCCTGCCGGCCGACGAAGGAGGTCACCTGGACGGGCAGGTTGTGGGCCTCGGCGTCGGCGGTACGCGGCCGGGGAAACTGCCGCTCCAGTCCGGGCGCGACGAGTTGGAAGAGGCGTTCCCGGTCGTCGAACCCCCGCAACCGGTGCAGCCCGAGGTCCAGCAGGGATGCCCCGGTCGGCAACGGGTCGGCGTGCCGGGCGGTCGCCGCCGAGCAGAGCACCTGTCCACCGTGCGCGGCGGCGGCCACCCGCGCGGCCCGATGCACCTCCGGACTGGCGTACTCGCCGTCGCGCGGCTCGGCCCAACCGGTGTGCAGGCCCATCCGCACCCGGGGCGCCGACTCCGGGGTCGGCCACTCGTGCTCCCGAAGGGCACGTTGGGCGGTCAGGCAGGCGGTGATGGCCGCGCTGGCGTCGTCGAAGGCCAGGAAGAAGGAATCGCCCTCGGTCAGCAGCTCCGCCCCCTCGGTGGCGGCGATGGTCCGGCGCAGCAGCCGACGGTGTTCGGCGAGCACCGGCCGGTAGCCCGGGCCGAGCAGCTGCGCCAGCCGGGTGGAGCCCTCGATGTCGGTGAAGACGAAAGTCACCCAGCCGGCCGGGAGGTGGATCCTTGACGACACCCGCGCGACACCTCCCCCTGGCCTCGACCCCATACTCCACGAAGCCGAATCGTCACGCATCGCGAGAACGGCCGGTCGAGGCTCCGCCCCAAGGTGCCATCAGACCCCGCATCCGGGCAAGACGGCCGTCAGCCTTTCCCGCAGAACGGCCTAACAGCCGCAGCCACCGCCGCAACATCCACCCCCGGACGCCGGAGCAGCACCGGTGGCACCGGCGCCGCGGCCGGTGACCGCGACAGTGGAGAGCAGCTTGACTGTGTCGGAGTGCCCCTGGGGGCAGGACGCCGGCTCACCGGCCCGGGCCATCGGACGGTTGACCTCGAAGGTGTCGCCGCAGGCGCGGCAACGGAACTCGTACCGGGGCATGGCATCAGGGTACGACCGAACCTGGCGCCCGCGAAAACATGGGTGATACTCGACAGGTGGCAGACGGCGACCAGAACACCCCCCACCGCCCCCTACGGTCGGCCACTCCGCGTGCCGACTCCGATGTCGCGCCGGAGGGCCGGATCAGCAGGCTGCCCCGACCTCGCCGGCCCTGGCTGCGCTCCACCGAGCCGACCGGGAAGTCCCGGTCGGGCCTCAAGGGCGATCCCGCACCCGAGGCCGCCGGCGAACGCTCGCCGACCGAGCCGGCGGCCGGAACCGACAAGTCCGGAAGCGACACCCCGCCGACCGGCAAGACCGACCCCGCAACCGGCACCCCAGCGACCGGCAAAGCCGAGTCCGGAGGCGATGCCCCACCGACCAGTAAGGGCGACTCCGCGAGCGAAACCCCAGCGACCGGTAAGACCGAGTCCGGAAGTGACAGCCCAGCGACCGGTAA
Source organism: Micromonospora sp. NPDC047134 (assembly GCF_040643455.1). Lineage (NCBI taxonomy): Bacteria > Bacillati > Actinomycetota > Actinomycetes > Micromonosporales > Micromonosporaceae > Micromonospora > Micromonospora sp. NPDC047134. The sequence goes on along the minus strand of NZ_JBEYUI010000008.1, from coordinate 156,879 downwards.
GGCCGGGGAGGCCACGGCATCGGCGTCGTCCACGCCGGACTCGGCGGCACCGGTCGCCCGACGCCGTCGGTCCCGCTTCGCGCACGCCGTACGGGTGCCGGGTCCTCGGGCGGCGGCTCGGGCTACCCGGGATTGGTCGAAGCGGCCGAGTGGGCGGCTGACCCTGCCCGGGGTGTTCCTCCTGGCGCTGGTGGCCGCGACCGCCACGGCCGGCGCGATGCTGGTACCGGCGACCATCGGCGGCCCGTCGCCGGCCGCCGCCACCGACGGGCCCGGGGCGGATGGTGCACCTCCCTCGTCCGAGGTGGCGCCTCCGCCCGGTGCCCTTCCGCCCCTGGCCACCCTGCCCCCCGGCATGACCCCGCCGAACGCGCCGGGCACGGCGGCGCCGCCCGGTGCCGGGCCGGTCGGTGGGCGCCCCTCCGACGCCCTGGCCGGTTGGGCCCGGGAGGTCGGCGCCAAGGCCGGCATCGACCCGGTCGCCATGCAGGCGTACGGCTATGCCGAACTGGTCCTCGCCCAGACCAACCGCAGCTGCGGTCTGAGCTGGACGACCCTGGCCGCGATCGGCTTCGTCGAATCCCGGCACGGGCAGGCCAACAACGCCCGCCTGGGGGCGGACGGTCGGGCCATCCCGGAGATCATCGGCCTGCCGTTGGACGGGCAGGGCGGCCGGATGCGGATCGCCGACACCGACCGTGGTGCACTGGACGGGGACACCACCTACGACCGGGCGATCGGACCGATGCAGTTCATCCCGACCACCTGGCAGGAGGTGGGCGCGGATGCCGACAACGACGGCCGCAAGGACCCGCACAACATCCATGACGCCGCGCTGGCCGCCGGGGTCTACCTGTGCCGGGGCAATCGCAACCTGACGATCCCAGGGGACTGGTGGAACGCCATCCTGTCGTACAACAACGTCCGGCCATACGCGCAAGATGTCTTCAACACCGCCAACCGGTACGGACAGGCCAGCCGCACTTAAATTGATCGTTTCCACACATTGGAGAACTGGACACTTCCCCCAGGCTGCACTTGACGGCAAGCTAGACGGGTGATGGTGCGCGAGTGGGACCCCAGGAACGCGTCGTCCGCCGAGATCGCATCGCTGCTGGAGACGCTCAACGCGATCTTGGCGACCGATCTCCCGCAGGATCCGCCATGGCGTGAGACCTGTCTACGGGAGTATCTCGCCGAGGTGATGCCGGGCGAGCGGCGGATTTCCTGGGTGGCTCAGGCCGAGCCGGCCGCAGACGGCACCCCCGGGCCGATCCTGGGGCATGTGCACGTGCTGCTGCTCGGCAGCATCGGCGTACTCGAAGTGCTGGTGCATCCCTCCCTGCGGCGCCGCGGGCTCGGCCGGGACCTGGTGCTACGCGCGGCCCGTCGGGTCTACCAGGAGGGCTTCGAGTCGATCGGGGTGGAGGTCGTCGGCGGCACCCCGGCCATCGCCTTCTACGAGTCCCTGGGCTTCGCCCGGGAGTACGTCGAGACCCGCAGCGTGCTCGATCTGAACGAGGTCGACTGGGCCGAGTTGGCCCAGATGTCCACCGGCCTCGGGGCGGGCTATGACGTCCAGTTCCACCCGGGTGGTCCACCGGACGAACTGATCGAGGCGTACGCGCGGGCCAAGGCCGAGATCCGGGATGTCGAGGACGGCGAGCTGCGGCCGAGTTCGTACGACCCCCAGCGGCTACGCGACAGCCTGGACTGCCTGCACCGACGGGGCATGCAGCCGTACATCGTGCTCGCCCTGCACGAGCAGACCGGGGAGGTGGCCGGGTTGACCGAGGTGGTGGTGCCGGCCCAGCATCCCACCCGCGCCGACCAGTACGACACCATCGTGGTGCAGGATCACCGTGGCTACGGCATCGACCGGGCGATCAAGGCTCGGATGCTGCTGGAGTTGCGCTCGGCCGAGCCGCAACTGGAGGAGGTCCAGACCTGGAACGCCCAGGCCAACGAGGCGATGCTCAAGGTCAACGCCGAGCTGGGCTACCGGCCGGACCGCGAGTGGTGTGAGTACAGCGTGGACGTCGCCGAGCTGGTGCACCGCCTGGACGCCTCCCGCTGAGCCCGGGGCTCAGTAACGCTGGCGGAGCAGTTCGGCGGCCTCGACGGCCCAGTAGGTGAGGATGATCTGGGCGCCCGCGCGCCGGATCGAGGTCAGGGTCTCCAGCATCACCTGCTCGCGGTCGATCCAGCCGTTCGCGGCGGCTGCCTCGACCATCGCGTACTCCCCGGAGACCTGGTAGGCGGCGACCGGGACCTGCACCGCGGCCCGGACCGCCGAGACCACGTCCAGGTAGGGCAGGGCCGGCTTGACCATCACCATGTCGGCGCCCTCGGCCACATCCAGCTCGACCTCACGCAGCGACTCGCGCAGGTTGGCCGGATCCTGCTGGTAGGTGCGCCGGTCCCCCTCCAGCGACGACTCGACCGCCTCCCGAAAGGGGCCGTAGAACGCCGAGGCGTACTTGACCGCATAGGCCAACACCGAAACGTCGGTGTACCCGGCCGCGTCCAGGGCCCGGCGTACCGCGCCGACCTGGCCGTCCATCATCCCGGAGGGCCCGACAACCGACACCCCGGCGGCGGCCTGGGCGACCGCCATCTCGGCGTACGCGGCCAGGGTGGCGTCGTTGTCCACCGAGCCGTCGGGGGCGAGCACCCCACAGTGCCCGTGCGAGGTGAACTCGTCCAGGCACAGGTCGCTCATCACCACGGTCGCGTCGCCGACCTCGGAGACCACGTCCCGGATGGCCACGTTGAGGATGCCGTTGGGGTCGATGCCGCCGGCCCCGCACTCGTCACGCGCCGCCGGCACCCCGAAGAGCATGATCCCGCCGACCCCGGCCTGGACCGCCTCCGCCGCGGCCTTGCGCAGGGAGTCCCGGGTGTGCTGGAGCACACCCGGCAGCGAGCCGATCGGGCGGGGCTCGGTCAGCCCCTCCTTGACGAACATCGGTACGACCAGCTCGGCCGGGGCGGGACGGGTCTCCGCGACCAGCCGCCGCACGGCTGCGTTGCGACGCAGCCGGCGGGGCCGGTGCTCGGGGTACGGCATGGCGGCTCTCCTAAACGGCTACCGGAACCTCAGCGCGGTCGGCCCCTGCACCTTCGAACCACGGCGCTGCTTCGCCGGCATGGCGGCGAGCTTCTCCCGCAGCTCGACGGCGTAGCCGGCGAGCGCTTCCACCAGGTCGGGCACGGAGGCGTGCGGCGGCTGGACGTCGACCCGCAGGCCGAACTCCGTGGCGGTCTCCGCGGTCTTGGGCCCGATCACTGCGACAACGGTACGCGCGTGCGGCTTGCCGGCGATACCGACGAGATTGCGCACCGTCGAGCTTGACGTGAAGAGCACGGCGTCGAATCCACCGGACTTGATGGCGTCCCGGATCTCGGCGGGCGGCGGGGCGGCCCGGACCGTACGGTAGGCGGTCACGTCGTCGACCTCCCAGCCACGCTCGGTGAGCCCGGCGGCGAGGGTCTCCGTGGCGATGTCGGCGCGGGGCAGCAGCACCCGGCCGACCGGGTCGAGCACCTCGTCGTGCGGCGAGAACTCGGCCAGCAGCCCCTCGGAGGACTGTTCCCCGGTGGGGATCAGTTCCGGCTGGATGCCGAAGGCGCGGACCGCCTCGGCGGTGGCCTCACCGATGCAGGCGATCTTCACGCCGCCGAAGTGCCGGGCGTCCAGGCCGTGCTCGGCGAACTTCTCCCAGACCGCGCGTACCGCGTTGACCGAAGTGAAGATCACCCAGGCGTACCGGCCGTCGACCAGGCCCTTGACCGCCCGCTCCATCTGAGCCGGGGTACGCGGCGGCTCCACCGCGATGGTCGGCACCTCACACGGGATGGCGCCGTACGCCCGCAGCCGGGCACTCATCACCCCGGCCTGCTCCTTGGTCCGGGGAACCAGCACCTTCCAGCCGTACAGCGGGCGGTTCTCCCACCAGCTGAGCTTGTCCCGCTGGCTGACCCCGTCGCCCACGGTCAGCACCACCCGGCCGGTGAAGCCGAGTGCCGCCGCGACGAACGAGTCGACCGTCGAGGTGGTGGTGTACTGGGTCTCCCCGGTGCCGTCACCGGTGACTCCCACCGCGGTGGTGCCGTCCACCCCGGCGGCCAGCAGCCCGTCCCGGATCGCGGCCAGGTCACCGGCGTCCACGGCGAGCGCCAGCGAGCCGCGCTGCACCGCCGAGGCCAGCGCGTCGAAGTCCAGGGTGCTGACGTCCTCCACGTCGGCCGTGGTGCGTACGCCGGGCAGGGGCACCCCGGCGTAGGTGGACACCCCCTCGGCCTGGCTGACCCCGGGCACCACCTCGAAGTGGGCGGCGGTACGGGCGACCGCCTGCACCTCCTTGACCACGGAGTCGTGGCCGAAGGGGTCGCCGGCCACGAGGTGCACCGCGTTCTGCCCGGCGCGGGCGGCCGAGATGAGCACCTTCGCCACGTCACCCGGCACCCCTTCGGCCGGGGTGAACTCGGTCTCGGCCTTGGCCTCGGCCCGGACCACGTCGAGCAACGACTCGGGGACTCCCCGGTCGTACACCACCTGATCGGCGTCGACCAGGGCGTCGTGCGCCCGGCGGGTCAGCAGGCCCGGGTCGCCGGGTCCAGCCCCGACGAACGCGATACGGCCTACGGGCTTACGGGTGCGGGTCATTCTGTGCTCCCAAATTGCTGGGTCCCCGGGCCGTTGGGTCCTTGCGGGCCGAGGATCGAGTCGGCGCCGAGGTCGAGGAGTTCGGCGGCGAGTGCCTTACCGATCTCCGTGGCTTCGGCGAGCGTTCCGGTGCGGGACAGCCGGATGTCGCGGACGCCGTCCGGGCTGATCACCGCCCCGCGCAGGTAGATCTCCTGGACAACATCACCGTCGTCACCGGAGCCGGTGGGCTCACCTTCGGCGACGACGGCGTAGGCGGCGACCGGGGCGGAGCACCCGGCCTCCAGGGTGGCCAGCATCGCCCGCTCCGCAGTGACAGCGGCGCGTGACGGTGCGTGGTCAAGCGTACCTAGCAGTTCGAGCATCTCCGGGTCGTCGACACGGCACTCCACCGCCAGCGCACCCTGGGCGGGAGCCGGCAGCATCAACATCGGGTCGAGGGTCTCGCTGACGGCGTCGAGCCGACCGATTCGGGCCAGCCCCGCCCGAGCCAGGACGATCGCGTCCAGGTCGCTCTCCGGGTCGAGCACCCGAGCCAGCCGGCTGTCGATGTTGCCGCGGATGGGGGTGACCGACAGTTGCAGGCCCAGGGCGTGCAACTGGGCGATCCGGCGCAGCGCCCCGGTGCCGATCCGGGCACCGGGGGCGAGTTCGGCCAGCGTCTTCCCGTCGCGGGCGACGAGCGCGTCACGCGGATCCTCGCGCGGGGGCACCGCGGCGATGTGCAGCTCGGCCGGCATCGCGGTCGGCAGGTCCTTGTACGAGTGGACCGCGAAGTCGATCTCTCCGGCGACCAGGGCGTCGCGCAGCGCGGAGACGAACACCCCGACCCCGAGGCGCTGCACCGGCGCGGTGGACCGGTCACCTGCGGTGATCACCTCGACCAGCTCCACCGGGCGTCCGGTGCGGGCGGTCAGGGCCTCGGCGATGTGTCCGGACTGGGCCATCGCCAGTTTGCTGCCCCGGGTGCCGAGACGCAGCGGGTCACTGGTTTTCCGCCGGCTCATCGTTCACCTCCGTTGGTTGGGGCGATGTCGGGGACCGTGTCCACCGGGGAGGTCTGGGGTACTTCCAGGTCGAACAGTTCGCGCAGCAGGGCGGCGTACTGGTCACCGCCGGGCTCGGCGGCGAGCTGACGGACCCGTACGGTCGGCTGGTGCAGCAGCCGCTGCACCACCCGGTGCACCGTGCGGGCCACCTCGGCGCGCTGGTCGTCGGTGAGGTCGGGACGGCGCTGGGCCAGCCGGCGCAGTTCGGCGCTGACCACGTCCTCGGCCCGGCCACGCAGGGCGGCCACGGTGGGGGCCACGTCCGCGCCGCGCAGCCAGGTCAGGAAGGATTCGACCTCGGCGGCCACGATCCGTTCGACCGCGGCCGCGTCCGTGGCGGCCGGGCCGTCGGCGAGCAGCGCGCCCATCCGGTCGATGTCGATCACCTCGACGCCGGGCAGCTCGGCCACCCCGGGCCCGACGTCCCGGGGTACGGCCAGGTCCAGCAGGACCAGGGGCCCGCGTCCGGGGGCCCGACCAGCCACCGCACCGGCGACGATCTCCCGGGTGAGGACCGGCTCCGTGGCCGCGGTGGCGGCCACTACGATGTCCACTGTGGAAAGCGTGTCGGCCAGCTCGGCCATCGGTCGTGCGGTGGCGCCGTACGACTCGGCCAGCCGTACCGCCCGCTCGGCGCTGCGGTTGGTCACCGTCAACGGGCCGGCAGCGAGCCGGGACAGCGTCGCCACCCCCAGCGAGCCCATCGCCCCCGCTCCGACGATGAGCGCGGGTCGACCGGCGAGTTCGTCGCCGAGATGACCGGCGGCCAGTCCCAGGGCGGCGGTGACCACGCTCTGCCCGGCCCGGTCGATGCCGGTCTCGGAGTGGGCCCGCTTGCCCACCCGCAGGGCCTGCTGCATCAGCTCGTGCAGCAGCCGACCGGCGGTGTCCGCGTTGGTGGCACCGTGATAGGCGTCCCGGAGCTGGCCGAGGATCTGCGCCTCGCCGACCACCATCGAGTCCAGCCCGGCGGCGACCCGGAAGACGTGGTCGACCGCGGCGGAGTCGAAGTGCACGTAGAGGTTGTTGGCCAGCGCGGACGGCTGGCAGTCGGCCTGCTCGGCCAGGACGGCGCAGATGTCGCCGAGGCCACCGTGGAAACCGGAGACCGCCGCGTAGACCTCCACCCGGTTGCAGGTGGAGACCAGCACGGCCTCGCTGACGTACGGCTGGGCGACCAGGCGGCCCAGGATGCGGGTGAGGTCCTCCGGGGCGACCGCCAGCCGCTCCAGGGTGGCGACCGGCGCGGTGCGGTAGGAGGCACCCACGACGAGAAGCTTCACGTTCCGATCGCCTCCTGGCCCTCGGTGACCGCGAGACCACCGGGCAGGGCGGTCAGGGCGGATCCCCCCGTGCGGGGCAGACCGGTCAAGGACGCCTTGCGGTGCTCGTGGAACGACAGAATCTGCAGCTCGATGGCGAGGTCGACCTTGCGCACGTCGACCCCGTCCGGCACCGAGAGTACGCAGGGTGCGAAGTTCAGGATGCTGGTCACGCCGACGGCGACGAGTTGGTCGGCGACCCGCTGGGCGGCCGACGCGGGGGTGGCGATGACCCCGATCGCGATCGACTCCTCGGCCGCCACCCGGGGCAGTTCCTCGATGTGCCGGACGACCATCCCGTGGATCTCCTCGCCGACCCGACCCGGATCGGCGTCGAACAGGGCGGCGATCCGGAAGCCACGGCTGGCGAAGCCGTCGTAGCCGGCCAGGGCGTGACCGAGATTACCCACCCCGACCAGGGCGACCGCCCGACGTTGGGTGAGCCCGAGCACGTACTCGATCTGCTCGATCAGCAGGGCCACGTCGTAGCCGACCCCACGGGTGCCGTACGAGCCCAGGTGGGACAGGTCCTTGCGGAGCTTGGCGGAGTTGACCCCGGCGGCGTTGGCGAGCCCCTCACTGGAGACGGTCTCGTTACCGGTTTCAGCCAGGTTGTGCAGGGCACGAAGGTACTCGGGGAGCCGTGCGACCGTCGCCTCGGGAAGATCCGGAAGCGCCGGTACGGCACCGGCGCGGCCGGGCGCGCCAGGGTGACGGTGCTGACTCATGAGACTCCGTGCGGTGCGATCCTTGACCAACTCCACGGGCCGGCCGTTTGGGACTCCCGCTGGCGACCGGAGTTGCCGGCTGTGCTAGCAGGGCGCGTCGGAATTACAGAGTAGGCGCTTGTGAAGACGTGCACAAATCGCGATCTTGCTGCTCCGCCCCCCGTCCCCACCAGCCCCTCCGCCCAACAAGATCGACGCTCGCTCCCGCTTCCCGGGAACACCTGCGCGATTATCCCTCAATCCCGACTTCTCTGACCAATTACACGCGCCCCATCGGCCCAACCCAATTTGTTGATCATGTAGTTGTCGCCGTACGGAATTCATGATCAGCTCGCCGGGGCGGCCAGGGTGGTGGCGAGGGTCACCGCCTCGGTCAGGGTCTCGGCCACCGGATGACCGGAAGCGATCAGGCGGGAGCGGTCCGTGAAGCCGCCGGAATAGAGCACCGCACGGCCCCCGACGGCGAGAGCCGCGTCGGCGTCGTCGAGCGAGTCGCCGATCAGCACCACCGAGCGGCCGTCGACGCCGAGTTCGGCCAGGTGCCGCACCAGGGACTCGGCCTTACGGTCGCCGCCGACCGTGGCCCGCAGGCCGTCCACCCGGGCGAACCGGCCGGTCAGGCCGTAGGTCTGCACCGTCGGCACCAGCTCGTCGTGAAACCACATGGACAGCAGGGACTGACTGCCCGGCCAGGCCGCCATCGCGTCCACCGCGTCGTGGGCGAGGGCACAGCTGGTCAGACCCCGCCGGTACGCCTCATGGAAGATCCGGTCCAGTCGGCCGAAGGCCTCGTCGTCCACCGCCCTACCGAGCACCTCGGCGTAGTAGTCGGCGATCGGTCGACGAAACCGGACCCGGTGCTCCTCCGCGGTCACCGTCGGCCCGCCCTCGCGGGTGAAGACGGTATTGGTGCAGGCCACCACGAGACTCAGATCGTCCAGCAGGGTCCCGTTCCAGTCCCAGACCAGGTGGGGGTGCGAAGGGGTCATCGCCGCACTCTATCGGCGCTCCCCCTCGTCGGGCCCCCGTCAGAGCTGCGGCGTGGTCAGGTCACGCAGCAACCGTTCCTCCTCGACCCGCCAGTAACCGTGCTCCTTGCCGTCGAGCAGCACCACCGGCAGCCGGTCGCCGTACTCGCGCTCCAGCTCGATGTCACCGCTGACGTCCCGCTCGGTCCACTGGTCGCCGGTGACCGCGACCACCCGGTCCAGCGCTGCTTTGGCGTCCTCACACAGGTGACAGCCGGGGCGGGTGATCAGCATCAGGCGGGGCTCAGGCATCGGTCTCCTCCGTCGTGCCGGGGTGATGTCGGCTGCTCGGTCCGACCTCGGTCGGGCACGCCAACCTCGCCAGGTTACGCGCGCGGCCGGCGATCGGTCCCCGGGTGCACTCATCGACCCGGTTGCCGCAAGCGCGACAGTCCCGTTGACGGAACCTGTGAACGTCACCGAGGGTACGCGCAGCGGCGTCGAGCTCACCCGGACCAGGAAGGCCGACCGGCCCTACCCAACCCCCGCGGTAACGCCTGGCGGCACCCTCCACCATCGACCTGACCTGCACAACTGCTTCAGATCAGGTGGACCGGCGATTGTCAACCACACTCGACGGACAACCGGTCCGGCAGGGGTGCGACACGTCGGGAAATACTTTGGCCCTGTGTAACGGACTTGCCACGCGCGGGTGACGTTGGCCCTATCATCACTCGGGTCGGCTCACCCCATTTGCCGTGAGTCGACACCCCTCAGCCCGAGGAGGCCCCCGTGCCCGTCAGCGCATTGGACCAGCACCTCAAGGGGTACTGCCGCAAGTCGGCACGCCCCGGAGTCGACCTGTCCGGCGGTGATCCGGCCGGTCAACCGGCCACCGCCGACGTCCTCGTCTGCGATGGAATGGAGGTGGGCCGATGACCACCTTCGGTTTCGCGCACCGTCCGACGGGCCTCACCGGTCCGGCGGCGCGGGTCCCGGTGAACGAGCGCGGGGCCGCCCACGCTCCGCAGAGCACGACGGGCAACCTGGCCAGCCGAGGTGAGAGCACCACGCGCCGGTACGGCAACCGACCACACCCGAACGAACCACCACACCGACCAGCGGCGCCCGGGGCCAACGCGATGCCGGCCGGCGGCGGGGTGGCCACCCCGAGCCGACCGACCATGCCGGCCCAGGCCCGGCGCAGCGGCGGTGACACCCCGGTGGCCGACCTGCCGACGGCCGAGACGGCGGTGATCCCCGCGGTGACCGCCCCGGTGGACACCTCCACCGGGTACCCGAGTCGCCCGGATCCCTCCGATCCGGCCACGGAGGTGTGGGCCCTGGTGGAACGGGCCCAGGCCGGGGAGGCCGAGGCCTTCGGGTTGATCTACGACCGCTATGTCGACACCGTCTTCCGCTTTGTCTACTTCCGGGTCGGCAACCGGCAACTCGCCGAGGACCTCACCTCGGACACCTTCCTGCGGGCCCTCAAGCGCATCGGCAGCTTCACCTGGCAGGGCCGTGACCTGGGAGCCTGGCTGGTCACCATCGCCCGCAACCTGGTCGCCGACCACTTCAAGTCGGGTCGGTACCGGTTGGAGGTGACCACCGGTGACGTGCTCGACGCCGACCGGGAGGATCGTGGCCCGGAGGGCAGCCCGGAGGCGGCCGTGGTGGAACACATCACCAATGTCGCCCTGCTGACCGCCGTCAAACGGCTCAACCCCGAGCAGCAGGAGTGCATAGTGCTGCGCTTCCTCCAGGGGTTCTCGGTGGCCGAGACGGCTCGGGCGATGGGCAAGAACGAGGGGGCGATCAAGGCCCTCCAGTACCGTGCGGTCCGCGCGCTGGCCCGGCTGCTGCCGGACGGTTTCCAGGCGTGACCGGCCCGGCGCAGACCGGCCGGCCACCCGGCCGACGCCGGTCCCGACCGGGGACTCACCGCCATCACTTTGGGTGATTTCCGACTCCGGCCGGCCCGTAACCCCACCCCGGCACGGCGCGTTTCTCCGGGTGCGACCGGTGACAGCCTGGCCTCGGGCTACGGACGACGGGCAACGACGCCGGCGAGTTCGCCGTGATGTCACGCGCTCATCGGTCGCTGGTGGCGATCGCGGCCGACCGGCCGCGCCCAGCGAGAGGAGGTGCCGCGGTGGACGACACCCTCTTCTCCCGACGGCGCGCCGAGCGCTTCGCGCAGCTACTCGACGAAGCGAACGGTGGCCGACGCCATCACGTCCGCTCCCGACTCGACGACCAGCTGACGCCCCTGGTGGGGCTGGGTCGGCAGTTGAGCGCCGACCCGCCGACGCCCGAGGTGGATCCGGATTTCCGGACCGGCCTGCGGGCCATGTTGGTGGCCACCGCCGAGCGCGAGGGCATCACCGCCCCGGCCGAGAAGGTCAGCACCAACCGGGCCCTGCTACCGGCCGTCACCGCACGTCGGGCTCGCGCCCGGGGTGCCATCCTGGTCGGCATCGCGGCCGGTGCCATCGCGGTCTCCGGCATCTCCGCCGCCAGCGAGAACGCCGTGCCCGGCGACGCACTGTACGGCATGAAGCGCAGCACCGAGCGGGCCCAGCTCGCGCTGGCCAGCTCCGAGATCAGCCGGGGGCAGCTCTTCCTGGACTTCGCCCGGACCCGGCTGGCCGAAGCCTCCGCCCTGGAGGGCAGCCGGTCCGGTTACCGCGCGGTGCTGGATGACATGGACGCCGACACCCGGCAGGGCGTACGCCTGTTGACCGAGGCCGCGGCGCAGCGCTCCGATCCGGCGGCGCTGGACGCGGTGGACGCCTTCCTGGTCCGGCAGCGACGGGCCCTCAACGCCCTGCTGGACAACGGGTCCCGTGCCGACCGGGAGCGGACCGCCCGGTCCCTGCTGCTGTTGGCTTCAGTGACCGAACGCGCCGAGGCCCTGCGTACCACGATCGCCTGCGGCCAGCCGGTCGGCACCGGCAGCGACAGCCTGGGCCCCCTGCCCGGCACCTGCGCCTGAACAGTGTGTGACACCTCCCGGCCGGGCGACTCCCCCGGTCGGCACCGCGACCGGCGGTTACCCTCGCGGAAGGGCAGCAGAGATCCGGACGAGGTGAGGGGGCGTCGGTGGCGCGCAACCGGAAGGTGACCGTCAGCACGGATGTGCACGGGCACACCACAGGTTGGGCCGAGACCGAGCCGGCTCCCCCGGTAGCGCCGGACCCACGGGCCGCAGCCTTCTTCGACGTGGACAACACGATGATGCAGGGCGCCTCGATCTACTGGTTCGCCCGCGGTCTGGCCGCCCGCAACTACTTCACCACGGCGGATCTGGCCCGGTTCGCCTGGCAACAGCTCCGCTTCCGGCTGCTGGCCCGCGAGCACGCCGGGGACATGTCACAGGCCAAGGAGGCCGCCCTGGCCTTCATCGAGGGCTGGCGGGTCGAGGAGATCGAACGCCTGGCGGAGGAGATCTTCGACGAGCTGATGGCCCCCCGGATCTGGGCGGGGACCCGGCGGCTGGCGCAGGGTCACCTGGACGTTGGTGAACGGGTCTGGCTGGTCAGCGCCGCCCCGGTGGAGATCGGCCGGGTGATCGCCACCCGACTGAACCTGACCGGGGCGATCGGGACGGTCGCCGAGGTGGTCGACGGGGCGTACACCGGCAGGTTGGTCGGTGACCTGATGCACGGGCCGGTCAAGGCCGAGGCGGTCACCGCCCTGGCGGCCGTGGAAGGGCTGGACCTCAGCCTCTGCAGCGCCTACAGCGACTCGGCCAACGATCTGCCGATGCTGTCGGCGGTGGGCCGGGCGGTAGCGGTCAATCCGGATACCGCCCTGCTGCGTCAGGCACGCCAGCGCGGTTGGGAGGTACGCGACTTCCGCACCGGCCGCCGGGCCGTCAAGATCGCTGTGCCCTCCACGGCCGCTGCCGGGCTGGTGGCCGGAGCGGTCACGGCCGGCATGGCGTTGCAGCGCCGTCGCCGTGGCGAGCGCAGCCCCGGGGAACGGCGCCCCGTCCGCTGACCCTGGTCGGCGGCTAGGGGCCGAAGGGGTCCGGGCGGCGTTCGAGGAGTTCGTGCAGGGTCTGCTGGATGGTCTCGCGTACCTGGTCGGCGAGGTTGAACACGACCAGGGGGTCGTCCGCGGAGTCGACCAGGTGTGCGGTGGGGATCGGCGGGCAGAACTCGATCAGCCACTTGCTCGGCAGCGGCACCATGCCCAGCGGTCCCAGCCAGGGGAAGGTCGGGGTCACCGGGAAGTAGGGCAGCTTCAGCAGCCGGGCCAAAGGCTTCAGGTCGGCGAGCATCGGGTAGATCTCCTCGCCACCGACGATCGCCACCGGGATGATCGGGGTGCCGGTACGCAGGGCCGCCGAGACGAAACCCCCTCGGCCGAAGCGTTGCAGCTTGTAACGCTCCGCGTACAGCTTGCCGATGCCCTTGAAGCCCTCCGGGAAGACCCCCACCAGTTCACCGCCGCGCAGCAGCCGTTCGGCGTCCGGGTTGCAGGCCATGGTGCCCCCGGTCTTGCGGGCGATCTCGGAGACCACCGGCATCCGGAAGACCAGGTCGGCACCAAGCAGCCGCAGGTAGCGGTGGGCGGGGTGCTCGTGGTGCAGGGCGGTGGAGAGGATCAGGGCGTCCAACGCCACCGTGCCGGAGTGGTTGCCGACCACCAGGCCCGCCCCCTCGGCGGGGATGTGCTCCAGGCCGGTGACCTCGGTACGGAACCAGTCCCGGTAGAGCCGACGCAGCAGCGGATGGAAGACCGCCTCGGTCAACTCCGGATCGAAGCCGAACTCGTCCACCTCGTAGTCGCCGGCCAGCCGCCGACGCAGGAAGGCCAGTCCGCCCGCGATCCGCCGGTCCCAGAGGTCCCCGGGGCTCTCCGGCACCGCCGGCTGCCGGGGCGCCGGGTGGTGCCCGTTGTGCCGGGCAGGGTCGACCGCCGGGGAGGGGTTGTCCGGGCGCGTTTCGTCGTCGCTGCGCATCTCCAACTCGCTCACTGCTGCTCCCGCACGGCCGCACGCACCCGCCGGATCTGTTCCAGCACGAGTTGCTCGGCGGCGGCCAGTTGCTCGCGCGTCACCACGGACCGCCCGTGGTGGGCCCGGATGAAGTCGTCGAAGGCGGCCGCGGTGGATCGGGGGGTGAAGCCGTACTCCCGCTCCAGGCGGGTGGTGTCCACCACCCGGCCGTGCACGAGCAGGTCCACCTGGTCCAGGCCGTAGCGACCCAGCCCCATGGTCCGGGCCAGGGCTGCGGCCCCGGACAGGCCCGGTTCCAGGATCGGCACGGCCAGCCGGCCGGCCCGGCGGATCGCCTGGGACATCGCGAGCACCCCCGGACCGGCGACGTTGTACGTGCCCGGGTGCTCCTCGGTCACCGAGCGGTGAATCACCTCAAGGGCGTCGTCGAAGTGCAGGAACTGCAACCGGGCGTCCCGGCCGAGGATGGTGGGCACCACCGGCAGCGAGAAGTAGCGGGTCAGGGTGGTGTCGGCCGTCGACCCGATGAACGGGGCGAACCGCAGCACCGTGGCGGTGACATCGGGCCGCCGTCGCCGGAAGCCACGCACGTAGCCCTCGATGTCGAGGATGTCCCGGCCGAAGCCGCCACGCGGCACCTCACGGGGCTCGGTCTCCTCGGTGAAGACCGCCGGGTCCCGGAAGGAGGCCCCGTACGCCGCGGTTGAGGACCGGACCACGAGCTTGCGTAGCCGGGGTGCCCGCTGGCAGGCGGCGAGCAGCTGCATGGTGCCGATGACGTTCTGTTCCTTCATCGCCGACCGGCCGCCCTGCTGGTGATCCGGGGCGCTGACCAGGGCCAGATGCACCACCGTGTCGACATCCAGGTCGGCGAGGAGTCCACCCACCGAACCCGCGTCCACCCGGATCCGCTCCACCTGCTCCAGCAGGCCGGCGACCTCCGGACTCGGGTCGGGCAGGTCGATGCCGATGACCCGCTCGATGCGGGGGTCGGCAGCCAGCCGGGCGGCGACATGGGCACCGAGGTATCGGCTGACCCCGGTCACGACGACGACCCCCGGGAGGCTCGATGAGCCACCGGGGGTCATGTCTCGCACCTACCCCGGCGGCTGGGACCGAGCCGGGACAGCCACGGCCTGATCACCTGAGCCTCCGAGGGTCGACAGTTGGCAAGCGGCGAAGGCCGGGCAGCGCCCGGCATCCGTCACTTGCCGAGACGGCGACGCTGGACGCGGGTCTTGCGCAGCAGCTTGCGGTGCTTCTTCTTAGCCATGCGCTTGCGGCGCTTCTTGACCACCGAGCCCATACGAAAGCCTTTCGATGCAACATGCGGCGCGACCGGAAGACGCCACGAACCGGTGACGTCGGCGACCGCTTACGGACAACGGACCGGACCGGCGGGGTGGGCGGCGGGCGCACCAACGGTCACGATCGCTGTCCAGCGTAGCGGGACCACGTCATCCGGACCAACGCGCCCCCGGTCGATGCCGGTTACCGGGCCCTGTCCGGACGGTCTGACACCCGGATCAGGCGGTCTCCTGGAAGGCGCCACGGAGGTACTCGTGCACGGCGTGCTCCGGCACCCGGAACGACCTGCCGACCCGCACAGCGGCCAACTCACCGCTGTGCACGAGACGGTAGACCGTCATCTTCGACACTCGCATGACGGTCGCCACCTCGGCGACGGTCAGGAACTTGACATCCGACAGCCGACCGTCGGACGGTGACCCGGCCATGGCTCACCCGACCCATCCCATGCCCTGCGCGTGCCGCCCCACGGGTCCTCCCGCGCGGCCGGCGACGCGCGTGTTACCAGTACGGTAGCGGGACGGCTGTGACCGGCGCGATCCCTTCCTGCAACTGATCACGATCCGGAACCGGATGGTCGGTGGAAAACCCCTGGTCGGGTGGCGTGTGCCCGAATTGCCGACGGTGATCATCTTCGGCCACGGCGGGTTCACTCGGCCCGCAGGGCGACCACCGGGTCCAGGCGGCCGGCCCGTTGGGCGGGTACCACCCCGAAGATGATCCCCACCGCCGCCGAGACGCCGAAGGCCAGCGCCAACGACCACCAGGTGACCGCCGCCGGGATCGGCGAGACGGCGGCCACCAGCAGGGCTCCCCCCACCCCCAGGGCCATTCCGGTGAGCCCGCCGATCGAGGTGAGCAGCACCGCCTCCAGCAGGAACTGCACCCCGATGTCCCGAGGGCGGGCGCCGACCGCCTTGCGCAGGCCGATCTCCCGGGTCCGTTCGCGTACCGAGACGAGCATGATGTTGGAGACCCCCACCCCGCCGACCAGCAGCGAGATGCCGGCGATGGCGGCCAGCACCCCGGTCAGGATGCCCAGGATGTCGCCGAGGACGCCGAGGATCTGCTCCTGGGTGACGGCACTGAACTCCGTACCCGGGTGCCGGCCGTTCAACTCGGTCACGATCCGCTGGCCGAGTTCCTCGATCCGGTCCCGGTCGGGTGCCCGCACCGCGATCGCGTCCACCCGCTGGGTGCCGTACAGCCGCTGGGCGGCGGTCACCGGGATGTGCACCTCGTCGTCCCGGTCCACGCCGAGGCTCTGCCCGAGCGGGGTGAACACCCCGATCACCCGGAACCGCACCCCGGCCAGGTTCACCTGCTGCCCGACGGCCTCCCGGTCGGGGAAGAGGATCCGGGCGACGGAGTCACCCAGAACGGCGACCCGGCGGCCGGTGTCCACGTCGGATCGGGTCAGGTAGCGACCCCGGGCCAGGTCCCGGGCGAAGACCGTCGGGGTGGTCTCCAGCACTCCCTGCACGGTGGTGAAATCCTGCCGGCCACCGGCCCGGACAGTGGCCCCGGAGGCCACCGTCACGGCCACCCGGGAAGGGTCGCCGACCACCCGGCCGACGGCCTCCGCGTCCTGCAGGGTCAGCGGGGAGACCGCCGGGGCCGAGCCCACGTCCAGCCGCCCCGGTACGACCAGCAGCAGGTTCGAGCCCAACCCCTCGACCTGCTGTTCGACGGTCTGTTTGGTGCCGGTGCCGATCGCCACCAGCAGCACCACGGAGGCGACCCCGATGATCACCCCTAGCATGGTCAGCAGGCTGCGCATCCGGTTGGCCCGCAGCGCGTCCGCCGCCACCCGCCACGCCTCGGCCAGCCTCACGAGGCGCCCCCACCCGAGGCGGCGACACCGGGAGTGCCGGCCACGGCGCTGTCGGCTACGACGACGCCGTCGCGCATGGTGATCCGGCGGCGGGCCCGGGCGGCCACCTCCGAGTCGTGGGTGACCATCACCAACGCCACCCCGGACTCGGCGTTCAGCCGCTCCAGCAGTTCCAGTACGGCGGCCCCGGTGGTGCTGTCCAGGTTGCCGGTCGGCTCGTCGGCCAGCAGCACGGTCGGGTCGGTGACCAGGGCACGGGCGATCGCCACCCGCTGCTGCTCGCCGCCGGAGAGCTGGTTGGGACGGTGGTCCAGGCGGTGCCCCAGGCCGACCCGTTCCAGCATGGCCGCGGCCCGCGCCCGCCGCTGACGGGCGCTGACCCCCCGGTACACCAGCGGCAGGGCCACGTTGTCCACCGCGGTGGTACGCGGCAGCAGGTGGAAGGCCTGGAAGACGAAGCCGATGGTCTCGTTGCGCAGCCGGGCCAGCTCGGGGGCGGAGAGGGTCCCCACCTCCCGCCCACCGATCACCAGTCGCCCTCCGGTCGGCCGGTCCAGGCCCCCGAGCAGATGCATCAGGGTGGACTTCCCGGACCCGGAGGGCCCGATCAACGCCACGTAGTCACCGGACGCCACGGTCAGGGTCACCCCCCGCAGGGCCGGTACGGACACCCCGTCGAGCTGGTACGTCCGGGACACCTCTACCGCCTCGATGGCGGGGTTCACCCGACCTCCTGGCCGTCGCGCACCTGGTCGGTGCCGCGCACCACCACCCGGTCACCGGGCTGCACCCCGTCGACGATCTGCACCAGATCCTGACCCTGCACCCCTACCGTGACCGAGGCCCGTCCCACCCGGCCCTCGCGTACCACCCAGACGGTGTCCCGGCCGTCGGCGGAGAAGATCGCGGAGGCGGGTACGGTCACCGCGTCGCTGGCCTCGCGGACCTGCAACCGCAGCACCGCGTTCATCCCGGGGCGGGGGGTCGGTGCCGGTTCGGCCTCACCGAACTGACCCGCCCCCAGAGAGAGCCGGACCCGGTAACTGACCCCGCCCCGGGCCGAGGTGCTGGGCAGCACGTCGATTGAGCGGACGGTGGCCGGGTAGCTGGCACCGGGGACGGCGTCCAACTCGACCGTGCCGGTGAGACCGGCCTGGACCAGCAGCACGTCGGTCTCGTCCACCTCGGCCAGCAGCCCCAGTTCGCCGGTGTCCACCACGGTCAGCACCGGGGTTCCGGCGGTCACCCGACCGCCGACCGGGACGGCCGTGTCCACCCCGGCGGGCGGACCGGCCGCCGGGGCACCCAGCGCGCTCGGTTCGAGGCCGGGCGGCAGGGCTCCCCCGCCGCCGAGCAGCCCCGCCAGGGCGCTGGCGGAGGCGTCCCCGGAGCTGACCCCGCCGGGCTGGACCACCCCGGCGATCGGTGCCCGCAGGGTCAGCGCGTCCACGGTCGCCTTGGCCAGGTCGTACGCCTGCTGGGCCTGGAGGCGTTGGGCGGTGGCCAGGGCCCCGACTGCGGAGTTGAGACTGCGTACCCCGCGCTGCACCTCACGTACCGCCTGGTCGGCGGCGCGCGCGGCGGCGGCGTACTGCCGCTGCGCGGACTCGACCTGCGCTAGCAGTGCCTTGCGCAGCTTCGGGTCGCTGATCTTGCCGGCGGCGGCGCGGGCGGCGGCGTGTGCCTTCGCGGCGGCCCGGTCGGTGCCCCGCAGGGATCCGACCAGGTTGCCGCCGCCACCCCCACCGGCCCGCTTGGCGGCATCCAGCGCCTTCCGGGCCTGCTTCAGGCGCTCCCGGGCCGAGGGTGAGTCGATCACGGCCAGCACCTGGCCGCGCCTGACCCGCTGTCCCGGCTCCACCCGGAGGCTGCGCAGGGTGCCGTCGGCCGGAGCGGTCAGGGTGGCCGCCGCCCGGGCGACGACCGTGGCCGGGGCGTCGATCTCCTCCGCCACCGCTGCCCGTACGGCCGAGGCCAGCGCGATCGGTGCCTCGTCCTCGCCGCAGGAGGCGGCGCTGGTGAGGGTCAGCACGGTGACGGCTAGCAGGGCGGTGTACAGGCGGGGCCGCGTGGCTGCGAGCAGCCGCGGCGAGTCGTGGCGGCGCACCGGCCCATGCTACGAGCCCCGGCGGACCGGTCGACGACCCGCCATGCCGTCAGTCCAGGTCGGTGCCGCCCGGCCAGGCGGAGAAGGCCACATCGAGGGCCGTGATCATCTGCTCGAAGGAGCGGTCGACCTCCCGGGGCAGGCCGAAGTCACCGGCCGCCTCCAGGGCCACGAAGCCGTGTACGGCGGCCCGGAACATGCGTACCCCGTCGACCGCGCTGTCGCCCTCGATGCCGTACCCGCGCAGGATGGCGTAGACCACCCCGACCGCCCGCTCACCGGCGGCCACATGCGCCGGATCGGCCGGATCCGGCACCCGCTGGGCCATCGGGTAGCGGCCGGGATGCCGTCGGGCGTACGACCGGTAGGCGGTGGCCACGGCCCGCAGGGCCTCCTCCCGGCTGCGCCCGGCGGCGGCCGTGGTCATCTCCTCGGCGAGTTCGGCCGTGGCCAGGGCGGCGAGCTTCTGCGCCAACGCCTCGGCGCCCTTGATGTGCTTGTAGAGGCTGGGCAGGGCGACCCCGAGCCGACCGGCCAGCGCGGCCAGGGTGAGCTGCTGGTAGCCGACCTCGTCGGCCAGCAGGGCCGCCTCACGCACCACGATCTGCGGGTTGAGCCCGACCCTAGGCACGATCGGTCACCGCCATGAAGGTGGTCAGTTCGGCGGCCATCGCCTCAGGACGGTCGGCGTGCGGGTAGTGCCCGGCGTCGGTGATCATCCGGGCCTCGGCCAGGGGGAAGAGGCGCCGGGCGGCCCGGGCCTCGGCACCGGGGTCGGGGAAGTCCGGGTCCTTCGTGCCCATCAGCACCAGCACCGGTTGACGCACCTGCGTAGCGAGGGTGGTCCAGTGTGGCGCGACCGGGGCGGCCACCTCACGGACCGGCAGCATCCGGCCGGGCCGCCGCAGCGCGGTCACCAGGTTCTTGCGGTACTGCGCGTCGTCGGCCGGGCGATGGACCGGGAACAGGGTGCGGTGGAACATGCCGAACAGCCGGGGACTGCGGACCACCGCCCACACCCCCAACCGCATGACGGGGTTGAGCTTCGGCTGCGTCACGAAGGCGCCGACCAGCACGATCCCGTTGACCAGGGCCGGTTCCTCGGCGGCGGCGAAGACCACCGCGGCGGCGCTGGAGGAGTTGCCGACCAGGGTGGCCGGCCCGCCGCCGAGTTCCCGGACCACCGCCAGCAGATCGCCGCCCACCTCGGCCGGGGCGTAGCTGGCCCACCCGATGGTGGAGTCCCCGTGGCCGCGTACGTCGACCGAGGCCACCCGGTATCCGGCCGCCACCAGCAGGGGAATCAGGTGCCGGTAGGAGTGGCGGTTCTCCCCCATGCCGTGCGAGAGCACCACCAAGGGCCCCTGACCGTGCACCTCGTAGGCGATCCGTCCGTCGCCACGCTTCGCGAAGCTAGTGTTCATAGCCCTTAGGCTAATTCCATTAGCCAACCGACGTCAAGACGGGACCACGGCAGGGTCCGGTGGAACCTGCCGAGGCCGTTCGGATGGGTGGGTGGTTACTTGCGGGAGGTCAGGGCGCGGGCGAAGAAGGCCAGGTTGGCGGGACGCTCGGCCAGCCGGCGCATCAGGTAGCCGTACCAGTCGTCGCCGTACGGCACATAGGTGCGCACGATGTAGCCCTCGCCGACCAGCCGGTCCTGCTCCTCGGGCCGGATGCCGTACAGCATCTGGAACTCGAAACGGTCCGGCGCCCGGTCGAACCAGCGGGCCCGGTCCTCACCGATGGCGATCAGTCGGGGGTCGTGGGTGGCCAGCATGGGATAGCCGTCGCCTGACATCAGGATGTTCATGCACCGCACGTAGGACTTGTCCACCTCGCGGGCCGACTGGTAGGCCACCGACTCGGGCTCCTTGTAGGCCCCCTTGCACAACCGCACCCGGGACCCGGCGGCGGCCAGGTCACGACAGTCCGACTCGGTACGCCGCAGGTAGGCCTGGAGCACCGCCCCGGTCGAGGGGTAGTCCTTGCGCAGCTTGGCCAGGATGTCGAGAGTCGAGTCCGTGGTGGTGTGGTCCTCCATGTCCAGGGTGACCGTGGTCCGCGCGGCCTCGGCGGCGGCGCAGATCGCCCGGGCGTTGTCGTAGGCCAACTGCTCGTCGAAGGCCTGACCGAGCGCGGAGAGCTTGACACTCACCTCGGCCGCGGGGGTCAGCCCCTCCTCGGCCAACCGTCCCAGCAGGGCGAGGTACTCGTCGCGTACGGCGATGGCCTGCTCGGGGTTGAGAGTGTCTTCGCCGAGGTGGTCCAGGGTGACCGCAAGGCCACCGTTGACGAGTTCGCGGGTCACGCGCAACGCGTCGGCGGTCTGCGCACCGGCGACGAACCGGCGCACGACGTCCCGGGAGAACGGGGCCGTCGCGACGAGCCGCTCGACCCGGGATGACCGGGAGGCGGCGAGAATCACGGAACGGAGCATGAGCCGAGGGTATCGCCCACCCGGCCCCAAGATTGCGCCCCCAGCCCACCCCGCCCGCGTTGTAGGGAAGGGCCCCCTTTCAACACTTCGAGGAGAGAGGGGGAAGCCTTCCATCCGCCTTTGAACCCCAGCCCGGGGCGGCGAGCCTGGCGTTCATCGGTTACAACGATGGCGTGAAACAACTCCCCCGACGCCGCCTCCGCTCCGCCTCGGTGCAACTCGGCGCCCTCACCGCCCTGGCCCTCACTCTCTCCGGCTGCAACATGACCTCCGACGACGATGACGACTGCGCGATGGGCCCGGGTGGGGGTGGCGACACCGTGGCGATGGCCGTGCGTACCCCCTCACCCGGCGCCGAGATCGGGGTCGGGCGCCCGGTGACGGAGCCGGTGGCCTCGGCCGTGCCGGAGCGCGGGGGCTTCGGCTCCCACCAGGCCTCCTGCGGGGGCTGAGATGCGCCGCGTAGAGGTCAGCCCGCGTCCCGACTGGGACAGCACCATCCGGGAGCAGGGTCTGGTGTATGTGGACACCGAACTGCCCGACGGCGAGGTGATGTCGTACTGGGACGAGACCGCCGCCTACGCCTTCGACCTGGACGAGGTGCTGCGGTTGGAGGAGGCCACCGAGGAGTTGCACCGGATGTCGGTGGCCGCCGCCGAGCATGTGGTGGCCCGCAACCGGTACGCCGAGTTCGGCATTCCCAGGTGGGCGGCCGAGGCGGTGGCCCGATCCCTGCGGGAGTCCCCGCCGACCCTCTACGGCCGGTTCGACCTCTGGTACGACGGCAGTTGGCCGCCGAAGATGCTGGAGTACAACGCCGACACCCCCACCGCCCTGGTCGAGGCGAGCATCATCCAGTGGTTCTGGCTGGAGCACACCCGGCCGGAGCTGGACCAGTGGAACAGCCTGCACGAGCGACTGGTCGGGGCCTGGGCCAAGATCGGTGCCGGGTTGCACGATCGCCGGGTGCATGTGGTCTGGTCGAACGAGGAGGAGTCCGGCGAGGACCACATGACCGCCGGCTACCTGGCCGAGACCGCCCGCCAGGCCGGGCTGGAGGTCACCCTGCTGCCGATCCAGCAGATCGGTTGGGACGGCCGTCGCTTCATCGACCGGACCGACCAGCCAATCACGACCTGCTTCAAGCTGTACCCCTGGGAGTGGATGCTCGCCGAGCCGTACGGCCCACTGGCCCTGGAACCGGGCACCCCTACCACCTGGATCGAGCCGGCCTGGAAGCTGCTGCTGTCGAACAAGGCGCTGCTGGCGGTGCTCTGGGAGCTGTACCCCGGCCATGAGCTGCTGCTGCCGGCCTACCTCGACTCACCGCGCGGAATGTCGGAGTACGTGGCCAAGCCGCTGCTGGGCCGGGAGGGTGCGGCGGTACGCATCGTCACCCCCACCGGGGAGTTCAACAATCCGGGTGACTACGGCGACGAGGGTTTCTGCTACCAGGAGTTCCGGGCCCTGCCGGAATTCGCCGGGAATCGGCTGGTCCTGGGGAGCTGGACGGTCGACGGTGAGTCGGCCGGGGTGGGGCTGCGGGAGAGCGTGAGTCTGATCACTGACGGCTATGCGCGATTCCTGCCGCACTACATCGACGCGCCGCGCGGCGGATGAGTGGACTACCTTTGGAGGGGTGAACTTCGACGCGTACGCCCGGACCGGAGTTGACCTTGTCAACGCCCACCTGGACGGCCTCGACGACCTACGGGCTATTTTTCCGGACGACAACGCCTGGATGCGAGACGAGGTCGTGGAGCGCGACCTGGCGGTCTTCCGGCGGGTGCAGAAGCGGTTGCGCGACGTCTTCGAGTACGGCACCTCCGGGCGCGATGCCGAGGCGGTGGCCGAGTTGAACTCGCTGCTGGAGGCGTTCCCGGTGCAGCCGCGCATCTCCGGCCACGACTCCAGCGACTGGCACATGCATGTGACCAGCCGGGGCTCCTCGGTCAGCTCGGAATTCCTCGCCGGTGCGGTGTGGGGGCTGTCGGTATGGCTCTGCGAGTACGGTAGCGCCCGTTTCGGTGTCTGTGCGGACGACCGCTGCGGCAACGTCTACCTGGACACCTCGTCGAACTGCTGCCGCCGGTTCTGCTCGGAGCGGTGCGCCACCCGCTCCCACGTGGCCGCGCATCGGGCCCGCAAGCGGGCGGCCGTGCCGACCCAGACCGACCCGCTGACCCCGGTGTCCTGACCGCCGCTCAGGCCTCGACCGGGGTGGCGCTGAGGTGCTCGCGGGCGAAGGCCAGGGACTGACGCAGGTCCGCCTCGCGGTCCTGCCGGCTCTTCGCGCCCCGGGTGGTGACCTCGACCGCCACCGAGCCGGTGAAACCCCGCCCGGCCAGGGACCGCAGCAGTTCGGCGCAGGGTTGACCGCCCCGGCCGGGTACCAGGTGCTCGTCCCGGCCCTCCCCGGTGCCGTCACCCAGATGCACATGGGCCAGGCCCGAGCCCATCCGGTCGGCCATCCCCAGGGCGTCCGTGTGCGAGGCGGCGCAGTGCGACAGATCCAGGGTGTACGAGGCGTAGCCGACCGTGGTCGGATCCCAGCCGGGGGCGTACGGCACGAACTGCCGGCCGGCCATCCGGACCGGGTACATGTTCTCCACCGCGATGTGGATCCCGCCGAACTCCCCGGCCACCTCGTCCAACCCGTCGGCGAAGGTGCGGGCGTAGTCCCGCTGCCAGGTGAAGGGCGGGTGCACCACCACGGTCGGGGCCTGGAGCGTCTCGGCCAGGATGGCCGAGCGGCGCAGCCGCTCCCAGGGGTCCGGGCTCCAGACCCGCTGGGTCACCAGCAGGCAGGGGGCGTGCACGGAGAGCACCGGCACCCCGTAGTGCTCGGCCAGCCCCCGTAGCGCCCCGACGTCCTGGCTGACGGCGTCGGTCCAGACCATCACCTCGATCCCGTCGTAGCCGAGTTCGGCGGCCAGTTGGAAGGCCGCCGCGGTGCGTTCAGGGAAGACCGAGGACGTGGACAGGAGTACGGGAACTCGGGAGGTCACACCACCGAGGGTAGCCGCCATCGATTGCACCAATGCGACGAGAACTCAGCAATGCGGTCAAACCGGCCGAGGAATGTCACTCTGGCGCCAACCGATCCAGTCGATCGAGGATCACACCCTCACGCAGCGCCCACGGGCAGATGTCCAGGGAGTCGACACCCAGGCGGCGCAGCACCGAGTCGGCGACCACCGCACCGGCCAGCAACTGGTGCGCCCTAGCGGCGCTGACCCCCTCCAGCTCGGCCAACTGGGCGGGGGCGATGTGCCGGATGAAGCCGAGCACCTGGCGCAGCCCGGCGCGGGTCAGTCGGCGACGGGTCCAGATGCCGGCGCTGCTGGGGGCGGCCCCGGCCAACCGGGCCAGGGTACGGAAGGTCTTGGAGGTCGCCACCGGGCGTTCCCAGCCCACCTCGGCCATCCGCTCGGCCACGGGTTCCAGCAGGCTCTCCACGTACTCCCGAAGCTCGTCGACCGCCTGGGGTCCCGGCGGTGCCGGGCTCTGCGGATCCACCGCCAGCCGGTCCCGGGTCAGCCGGCCCGCCCCCAGCGGCAGGGAGACCGCCTGGTCGGGGTACTCGTCGGCACCGGCCGCGATCTCCAGCGAGCCACCCCCGATGTCCAGCACCAGCAGCCGACCGGCCGACCAACCGAACCACCGGCGCACCGCCAGGAAGGTCATCCGGGCCTCGTCGGCCCCCGGCAGCACCTCCAGGCGTACGCCGGTGGTCTCCTGGACCCGGGCGAGCACCTCGGCGCCGTTGGTGGCGTCGCGCACCGCGGAGGTGGCGAAGGCGAGCAGTTCGTCGACCTTCAGCGCGGTGGCCGAGGCCCTGGCCGCGCCGACCGCCTCGACCAGGGCGTCCACGCCGGCCGGGGGCAGGGCACCGTCCGGCCCCAACTGCTCGGCCAGCCGCAGCACCGCCTTCTCGGAATGCGCCGGCCAGGGATGCCCACCCCGCTGGGCGTCGACCACCAGCAGGTGCACCGTGTTGGAACCGACGTCCAGGACACCCAGTCGCATGGGCACGACCCTAGGGCAATCCGTTCGCGGCACTGCCCGGCCCACCCGGCCCACCCCGCGTACGCTGGGCCGGGTGACAGGGCAGATCGAACTCCGCGTGCTGGTGGACGACCCGGCGGACCCGCGCAGCCGTGAGGTGCCGCTGGACTTCCCCCGGGAGTGGATCGAATTCGTCGACCCGGCGGACGAGCGGCACCTGGTGCGCGCCGATCTCACCTGGTTGCTCTCCCGCTGGACATGCATCTTCGGTCAGGGCTGCCACGGCATCATCGCCGGGCGGGCCGCCGACGGCTGCTGCTCGCACGGGGCCTTCTTCACCGACTCCGACGACGAGAAGCGGGTCCGGGCGGCGGTCAAGCGGCTGACCCCGGCCACCTGGCAGCACTTCCGTCGGGGGTTCAAGAACTGGACCGAGAACGACACCGTGGACGGCAAGAACCCGGCCCGGCGGACGGCCACCCGGGACGCCGAGGGGCCCTGTGTCTTCCTCAACGACGCGGACTTCCCGGCCGGTGGCGGCTGCGCCCTGCACGCCCAGGCGCTGCGCGACGGGGTGCATCCGCTGGAGTACAAGCCGGACGTGTGCTGGCAGTTGCCGATCCGCCGGGATCAGGACTGGGTCACCCGGCCGGACAACACCAAGGTGCTGGTCTCCACCCTCGCCGAGTTCGACCGGCGGGGCTGGGGCGCCGGCGGTCACGACCTCGACTGGTGGTGCACCTCCTCCACGGACGCGCACGTCGGGGCGGAGCCGATGTACCTGTCGTACGGCCCGGAGTTGACCGCCCTCATCGGCGCCCCCGCGTACGCGAAGCTGGCCGAGCTGTGCGCTACCCGGCTGCGGCAGGGTCTGACCGCTCCGCACCCCGCCGACCCGGCCTGACCGCGACGAATCAGGGCTCGAACTTGTAGCCGAGACCCCGCACGGTGACGATGTGCCGTGGCGAGGAGGGCTCCGGTTCGATCTTGGAGCGCAGGCGCTTGACATGCACGTCCAGGGTCTTGGTGTCGCCCACGTAGTCGGCGCCCCAGACCCGGTCGATGAGCTGGCCCCGGGTGAGCACCCGCCCGGCGTTGCGCAGCAGCAGCTCCAGCAGCTCGAACTCCTTCAGCGGCAACTGCACGGCCGCCCCGGCGACCGTGACGACGTGCCGCTCGATGTCCATTCGGACCGGCCCGGCGGCCAGGGTGGCGGAGCCCGACTCCACGGTCTCCACGCTCTGCCGGCGCAGCACCGCCCGGATCCGGGCCACCAGCTCCCGGGGGGAGTACGGCTTGGTGACGTAGTCGTCGGCCCCGATCTCCAGGCCCACCACCTTGTCGATCTCACTGTCCCGGGCGGTGACCATGATGATCGGCACGTGCGAGCGCTGGCGTAGCTGACGGCAGACCTCGGTACCGGACATCTCGGGCAGCATCAGGTCGAGCAGCACGATGTCGGCGCCGCTGCGGTCGAACTCGGTCAGGGCCGCGGTGCCCGTGGCGGCCACGGAGACCTCGAAGCCCTCTTTGCGGAGCATGTACGACAGGGCGTCGGAGAACGACTCCTCGTCCTCGACCACCAGTACCCGGCTCAACGGCCTTTCCTCTCCATTCGTACTCAACTCTGCGGGACCTCGGCCGGACCGGGCTCGATACCCGGCAGGGCGGACAGCAGATCCTCCGGGGGACGGGCGGGCAGCCGGAGGGTGAAGGTGGACCCACCACCCAGGGTGCTCGTCACCTCGACCCGTCCGCCATGGTTGCTGGCGATGTGCTTGACGATCGCCAACCCGAGCCCGGTGCCGCCGGTGGCGCGGGAACGGGCCTGGTCGGCCCGGTAGAAGCGTTCGAAGACCCGGTCCACCTCGTTGGGGGCGATGCCGATGCCCTGGTCGGTGACGGCGATCTCGACATGATCGGCGGTGGCCCGGGCGGTGACCAGGACGGTGGTGTCCGCGCTCGAGTAGTTGACCGCGTTCTCCACCAGATTCGCCACCGCCGTGGCCAACTGGCTGTCGCTGCCGTACACCGTCAGCCCACGCTGCCCCTCTACCGCCACGGTGATCCGGCGGGCGGTGGCCGCGGTCCGGGTGCGGTCTATCACCTCGGAGATCACCCAGTCCACCGCGACCGGTTCCGGGGCGGGCTGCGGTTCGGCGCCCTGCAACCGGGTCAGCTCCAGCAACTCCTGCACCAGCCGGCCCAGTCGGGTCGACTCGTGCTGGATCCGTTCGGCGAAGCGACGCGCGGCGACCAGGTCCTCGGAGCGGTCCGGCGGCCCGACGCTGGCCGGCTCGGTGGCGTCCAGCAGGGCCTCGGCCAGGAGTTGCAGCGCGCCGATCGGCGTCTTCAACTCGTGGCTGACGTTGGCCACGAAGTCCCGGCGGACCCGGGCCAGGCGGTGGGACTCGGTGACGTCGACCGCCTCCACGGCCACATGGCCGTTGCCCAGCCCCATCGCCCGCAGGTGCACCCCCAGCGGGTTCTCCTTGTCGCGGCCACGGGGCAGGTCGAGCTCGATCTCGCGACGCACCCCGGTGCGGCGGACCTGCCCGGCCAGGGTACGGACCAACGGGTGCGCGATGACCGAACCCGGCTGGGCCCCGGTACGCAACAGCCCCAACGCCCGGGCTGCGGGGTTGACCAGCACCGGCAGGTCCTCGGCGTCGAGCACCACGACCCCCGCACGCAGCGAGTCGATCGCTCGTCGGCCCAGACCGACCTGCACATCCTCGACGATCGTGTCCCTCCCCTTACCGAACCGGAGCCGGCCCCACCCCCGGCGGGGGGAGCCGCCCGGACCAGGCGCCTCGGGCAGCAGTCCGGACAGCCAGAGCCCGACGACAACTCCGGCTGCCAGCGCCCCGGCCACTGCCGCCGTCACTGCCCACATCACTCGGTGATCGTAGGGTCAATGCTGACCCGACTACCGGGCGAAAACGGGCGAAGCACGCTCACTTCCGGGAAAGTTCACCTTCGCGCCCGGCTCAGTTCACCGGCGTTCACCTCCGGGCCTTCCAGCGGCCCTAACTTGGGCGCCGACCTGCGCAAAAGCATCGTCGGCCGAGACCGGCCGGCACCGACGAACGACAGGACGTGAGCATGCGCGACGAGTTCCGGGCCGAACTGCAAGCCGTCAGCCATCTGCTGGTGGAGATGGCCGAGGGTGTCCGGGCGGCGCTACGACAGGCGACCCGGGCCCTGCTCGCCGCCGACCGGCGGGCCGCCGAGACCGTCATCGAGCAGGACGCCCAGATCGACGAGTTGTACCGGCAGGTGGAGGAGCGGGTCTGTGACCTGCTGGCCCGGCAGGCCCCGGTCGCCTCCGACCTGCGGGCCATGATCACCGCCCTGCATGTGGCCGCCGACCTGGAGCGGATGGGCGACCTGGCCGACCATGTGGCCAAGACCGCCCTGCGCCGCCACCCCTCCCCCGCCGTGCCGGCGGAACTGCGGCCGGTCTTCACCGACATGGCGACCATCGCCGACCGGATGGCGGAGAAGATCGCAGGGGTGCTGGCCCACCCGGACGCCGACCTGGCCGCCGAACTGGACAGCGACGACGACGCGATGGACGAGCTGCACAGGGGCCTGTTCGGGGTGCTGCTCGGCGCGGACTGGCCGTACGGGGTGGAGACCGCCATCGACGCCACCCTGCTGGGCCGCTTCTACGAACGGTTCGCCGACCACGCGGTCAACAGCGCGGAACACGTCGTCTACCTGATCACCGGCAAACCCGCCTGAACTGCAAGGAAGGGCCCCCTGTTAACGCCTCGCGTATAGCAGGGGGCCCTTCTTAACAAGCGAAAGCTCAGCGGCCCTGGTTGGCTACCGCGGCAGCGGCCGCCTTGGCCGCCTCCGGGTCCAGGTAGGTACCGCCCAGGGTCTGCGGACGCAACTGCGGGTCGAGATCGTAGCGCAGCGGAATCCCGGTGGGGATGTTCAGCTTGGCGATCGCCTCGTCGCTGATCTGGTCCAGGTGCTTGACCAGGGCGCGCAGCGAGTTGCCGTGCGCCGCCACCAGCACCGTCCGACCGGCCAGGATGTCCGGCACGATCGAGTCGTACCAGTACGGCAGCATCCGCTCGACGACGTCCTTGAGGCACTCCGTACGGGGCATCAGCTCGGTCGGCAGCAGGGCGTACCGCGGGTCGCCCACCTGAGACCACTCGTCATCGTCGGCGATGGGTGGGGGTGGGGTGTCGTACGAGCGGCGCCAGAGCATGAACTGCTCCTCGCCGTACTCCTCCAGGGTCTGCTTCTTGTTCTTGCCCTGCAAGGCGCCGTAGTGCCGCTCGTTGAGCCGCCACGACCGGCGCACCGCGATCCAGTGCCGGTCGGCGGCGTTCAACGCCAGTTCGGCGGTACGGATGGCGCGGCGCATCACGCTGGTGTGCACCACGTCCGGCAGCAGGTCGTGTTCGCGCAGCAGCTCGCCGCCGCGGCGCGCCTCGTTCTCGCCCTTCTCGGTCA
This sequence comes from Micromonospora sp. NPDC047134, assembly GCF_040643455.1. NCBI lineage: Bacteria > Bacillati > Actinomycetota > Actinomycetes > Micromonosporales > Micromonosporaceae > Micromonospora > Micromonospora sp. NPDC047134. The sequence continues at coordinate 127,001 of NZ_JBEYUI010000008.1, read as the reverse complement.
GGTCCACATCGACCCAGCCGGTGAAGAGGTTCTTGGCGTTCCAGTCGCTCTCGCCGTGCCGCAACAGGACCAGCGTCCCGACGGTGGGTCCCTCGCTCGCTGTCATGCCGATCATCCTGCCGTAACCCGGGAACGTACGCGCGGGAAGGGTCGTGACGACCACCACGTGGAAAACCGGATGACCTTGCTTCCGGAGCGCCACTAGGTTGTAAGGGTTGTCTGGTTCATCACTCATTACGGACGGGGGCGCCGGCGTGCGTGCGGCAAAGGGCTGGCTCCAGGAGACCACCGGTGGTCTGCCGAAGATCTTCTGGTACCTGTGGACCGGCACCCTGATCAACCGGCTCGGCTCCTTCGTCCTCGTCTTCCTGGCGATCTACCTGACCCAGGAACGCGGATTCTCCGCCTCCCAGGCCGGGGTCGTGCTGGGTCTCTGGGGAGCCGGTGGTGCGGTCGGCGCCACCGTCGGCGGCACCCTCAGCGACCGGTGGGGACGGCGACCCACCCTGCTCACCGCCCACCTGGGCGGCGCGGTGATGATGCTGGCGCTGGGCTTCGCCCACGAACTCTGGGCGGTCGGGCTGGGTGCCCTGCTGCTGGGCCTGTTCGCCGAGGCGGCCCGACCGGCCTTCGGGGCGATGATGATCGACGTCGTGCCCGAACGGGATCGACTGCGGGCCTTCTCGCTCAACTACTGGGCGATCAACCTGGGCTTCGCCTGCGCCGCGGTGCTCGCCGGCTTCGCCGCCCAGGCCGGCTACCTGCTGCTGTTCGTGATCAACGCGGCCACCACACTGGTCACCGCCGTGATCATCTTCATCAAGGTGCGGGAGACCCGGACCATCACGGTCAGCACCCGAGCCAGCGCCGCCCCGGTGAACGCCTTCCGCGCCATCCTGAACGACCGGGTCTACCTGTGGTTCGTGGGGTTGAACCTGCTCGGCGCGCTGGTCTTCCTCCAGCACATCTCGATGCTGCCGATCGCGATGGCCGACTCCGGGCTGAGCCCGGCCACCTACGGCTCGGTGATCGCGCTCAACGGGGTCCTGATCGTGGTCGGCCAACTCTTCATCCCCCGACTGATCCGGGGGCGCAGCCGGTCGCACGTCCTGGCCCTGGCGGCGGTGGTGATGGGCCTCGGCTTCGGCCTGACCGCCTTCGCCGACACGGCCTGGTTCTACGGGCTGACGGTGTTGATCTGGACCGTCGGCGAGATGCTCAACTCACCCTCCAACGCCACCCTCATCGCCGAGTTGTCCCCGAGTGAACTGCGGGGCCGCTACCAGGGCGCCTTCTCCCTGTCCTGGCAGTTGGCCGGCGCCATCGCACCCATCCTCGGCGGTCTGGTGCGGGAACAGGCCGGCAACGCCGCGCTGTGGTTCGGCTGCGCCGGCATCGGCCTGGTGATGGCGGTGGCCCACCTGGTGTCCGGGCCGGCCCGGGAACGGCGGGCCCTGGCCCTGCGTACCGCCGGGGCCCCGTCCGCGCCGCTGAAGACGGCTGAGCCGGTCGGTCCCAGCGGCGGTTAGTCGCGGGCGACGCGATGTGCCCGGTGCGTGGGCACCGGGCACATCGTCGATCGTTACGACCGGCGGCGGCGGGCGGCACTCACCCCCGTAAGCGACGCCCGCTCGCGCCGCCGGTCCAAACAGGTGGACACCGTCCCCCAACGGTGTTGCTCCACCCGTCCTCCAACACCTCGCCTGGTGCACAGATCTGCGCGATCTGCCGCTCCCCCGAACGGTTCCAAGCGTGGTGCGGTGCAATAACGCTAGTTCGCCCCGTGGGCCGGATTCAACCTGATGGGCTGTCTCGCCCGTCACAGCGACCCTGTCCCCTCCGACGGGCTGGTCCTTCCCGGCCAACAGCGCATACCCGGCCGGGATTCCCGCAAACCTGCTATCCGTCCTCCCGATCGGGTGACTCCGTACGGAAGAAATTGCTCTGCCGACCGTCCCGCAGCTGCTCCTGGTAGATCAAGTTCAGCCGCCGCAGGTCGAAGGTGTGGAACCAGTCATCCCAGCTGATCTCGCGGATCCGGCCGCCCTCCCGGTAACCCGGGATGTTGAAGGTCAGCACCCCGACCCGGCCCTCCCGTTCGGTGCCGCTGATCGTGGCCGGCTTGGCCCCCCGCTCCCGGGCCCACCGCTGGATCACCTCATGGTTGGTGGTGACCAGGCTCCGGCCCGGACGCTCCGGCCGGTCCTGCAACGAGGAGATCACCTGCGAGGACCGGGCGGAACGGGTCGTCGACCGGCCGGTCCGCACCCCACCACCGGCCGATGCCGCCTTGGCTGCGGTACGAGCCGGGGCCGTCTTCGCCCCGCCACGGGCCGGGGTCGCCTTCGCCCGGGCTGGTGTCGTCTTCGCCGCGCTGCGGGTTGGGGCCGTCTTCCGCGCGGGGCCGGCTGATGCCTGGGTGGTCGCGCGGGTCGTCGTACGCGCCTTGGTGGCGCCGGTGGCGGCCTTGCGGGGCGACGCCGACTTACGGGCAGCGGTGGCCTTGGCCGCCGGAGTCGTCTTACGCGGGGACGCCTTCCGGGCGGTCGCCGTCGTCGTGCCCGCGGTGCCTGCCTTCCGGGCCGCCGTCGTCGACTTGCCGGCGGTACCGGCCTTGCGGGCAGTCGTCGTCTTACGGGCGGTCGCCGTCGACTTGCGGGCGGTGGCGGTCTGTCGGGTGGTGCCGGTTGCCGATGCTGTCCGCGCCGGGCCGGTCCGCTTGGCGGGCGTGGCCTTCGCCCGGCCCGCGGTGGTACGGGTCTGCTTCGTGCCGGCACTCTTCGTGGTGCTGGCCCGGCCGGCCGGTCCACTGCTGCCCCGCGCCGCCCCACCCGACCGGAGGGTACTGGCGAGCCTCTTCACCAGTTCCGGCTTACGCAGGGCGGAGATGCCGGAGACCCCGTACCGACGCAACTGGCCCCGGATGTCGTCCACCCGCATCCGGGAGATCTCCGATTCGGAGATCCGTGGTGTGTTCGGGGTCTGGTTGCCGGTCTGTCGTTTGGTCCTGGTCGCGGTCCCGCCGCGACCAGTGCTGCTTCGCTGAGCCATGGACGCTCACGCTCCTCGACACTGGAGTCTCGGCGCACGGCGGGTCCCAAAGCCGCACCGCGCGCTGCGGCTTACCCAGCAGAACCCCGCTAAACCACGAATCGGGTACGACAGTCCCGGTCAGGTCCGGTTCGGACCCGTCCCCCCGCCGTCGCCGGCAGTCTCGGCGGGTTCGGTGCCGGTGGTCTTCGAGGGCTCGAAGAGATGGGCGAAGGCCGCCAGGTTGGCGGTCGATTCGCCCCGCTTGACCCGCCACTCCCACTCGCGGCGGATGGAACTGCCGAAGCCGATCTCCAGCATGGTGTCGAAGGACTCGTCGGCGTAGCTGAGCACCGCGCCGAGCAGCCGGTCCAGCTCGTCGGCGTCGACTCCGGCGGGGTTGACCCGGCCGGTCAGGTAGATGTCGCCGACCGCGTCGATGGAGAACGACACCGCGTACATCCGGGCGTTGCGCTGCAACAGCCAGGCCCAGAGTTCCTCACGCCGCTCGTCCGGCTGGCGCATCACGAACGCCTCGATCCGCAGCGCGTGCTCACCGACGATCAGGTTGCAGATCGTCTTGAGCTTGTGCGTACCAGGCAGGGTCACCGCGTACGAGCCGGGACCGGTAACCGCGCAGGGCAGTTCCTGTTCGGCGCAGACCGCCTCGATCAGGGCACCCAGGTCACTCATCCGATCAACTCTACGGCCGCCCGGACGGCACCGCCCGTCGCCGGGCCCCGCACTGACGCCTCAGCAGGACGCCGCCAGGGCGGAGGTCAGGCGGGCGCGGTGGGTCACCAGGGCCTCGCTGTAGACGGCTAGCAGGCCCTCCGCGGTGCGGTGCCAGGAGAAGTTCCGGGCATGCTGGGCGGCACCGACCGCCAGGCGCGCTCGGCGGGCTCGGTCCGGCAGCAGACCCGCCAGGGTGTGCGCCCAGTCGACCGGATCATGGCTATCCACCAGCACCCCGCTGACCTGGTCCCGTACCGCGGTCACCAGGCCGCCGACGGCGGCGGCCACCACCGGGGTACCGCAGGCCTGGGCCTCCAGGGCGACCAGGCCGAAGGATTCGTTGTACGAGGGCACCGCCACCAGGTCGGCCGCCTGGTACAGCAGGGGCAACTCGGCCCCGGTACGCGGTGGCATGAAGTGCACCCGGTCGGCCACACCGAGGGAGGCGGCCAACTCGATCAGGGCGGTGGGCCGGTCGAGTCCGCTGCCGCTGGGCCCACCGCAGATCACCACGGAGACCTCGCGGGCCAGCGCGGGATCCTGCTGACGCAATGCCGCGATCGCCCGGATCAGCACGTCCGGGGCCTTCAGGGGCTGGATCCGGCCCACGAAGGCCACCAGGTGACCGGTGGTGGGCAGGCCCAGCCGGGCCCGGGCGGTACGGGTGGCGGCGTCCCGGTCACCGGCCGGTGGGCGGAAGCGGTCCAGGTCCACCCCGGGCTCGACCACGGCCACCCGGGTCGGGTCGGCGGCGTACCGGTCGATCAGGTCCTCGGCTTCCACCCGGGTGTTCGCCACCAGCCGGTCGGCCTCGGCGACCACCTGTTCCTCGCCGATCACCCGGGCCTTGGGTTCGGGCCGGTCCCCGGCGGCCAACTGGGCGTTCTTGACCTTGGCCAGGGTGTGCGCGGTGTGCACCAGCGGCACCCCCCAGCGATCCTTGGCCAGCCAGGCGACCTGGCCGGAAAGCCAGTAGTGGGAGTGGATGAGGTCGTAGTAGCCCGGCGGGCGGGCGGCCTCGGCCCGCAGTACCCCGGCGGTGAAGGCGCAGAGCTGACCGGGCAGTTCCTCCTTGGTCAGCCCCTCCAGCGGACCGGCCATCACATGCCGGACGTGCACCCCGGGGACGACCTCCACCACCGGGGGCAGGTCACCCGAGGTGGCGCGGGTGAAGATCTCCACCTCCACGTCGGCCTCGGCCAATCGCCGGGCGATTTCCAGGATGTAGACGTTCATGCCGCCCGCGTCCCCGGTGCCGGGCTGGTGCAGGGGCGAGGTGTGCACCGAGAGGGTTGCGATCCGTCGAGGGCGCGGCCACGGCAGGGCACCTCGCTGACGACCGACACCGGTGTGCAAATCCGCCACTTCTGCTCCCTAAGCCAGGGTTGATGCCGTACTGCACGACCGACGTGCCTCTCGCGTCAACCTCCGCGCCAGATGCCATCTTCCCGATCGGCGGCTGGTAATACGTCGCCCAGGGGCCACCGGCGTGATCGACCTCATCGCGGGGGTAGCCGGGTCCGGCCCCTCGACAGGGGCGAGAATGGCCGGATGAGTCGTGTCGCCATCGTCACCGGGGCTTCCAGCGGGATCGGGGCCGCCACCGCACGCCGACTGGCCGGCGAGGGATTTCACGTGCTGGCCGCCGCCCGGCGTACCGACCGGTTGGCCGACCTGGTCGCCGGGATCACCGCCCAGGGTGGCAGTGCCACCGCGGTGGCCTGTGACGTCACCTCGGACGAGTCCGTGGCGGCCCTGGCCCGGGCCGCGCAGCAGGCTCCCGGGCCGGTCACCCTGCTGGTCAACAACGCCGGTGGGGCACGCGGCATGGACCCCGTGGAAGCCGGGTCGGTCGGCGACTGGCAATGGATGTACGACGTGAACGTGCTGGGCACCCTGCGGGTGACCCAGGCCCTGCTGCCCACACTGGAGTCCTCCGGCGCCGGCACGATCGTCATCGTCTCCTCGACCGCCGGCTTCACGGTGTACGAGGGCGGTGGCGGTTACACCGCCGCCAAGCACGCGCAGACCGCGATCGCCGGCACCCTGCGGCTGGAGTTGTGCGGCCGACCGGTCCGGGTGATCGAGATCGACCCGGGCATGGTGAAGACCGACGAGTTCTCTCTGGTCCGCTTCGGCGGTGACAGCGATCGGGCGGAGTCGGTGTACGCCGGGGTGGCCGAGCCCCTGGTCGCCGAGGATGTGGCCGACTGCATCGCCTGGTGCGCCACCCGACCCCAGCATGTGAATGTGGACCGGCTGGTGGTCCGTCCGCTGGCGCAGGCCGCCCAGCACAAGGTGCACCGCACGAGCGGAGCCTGAGGAAGGCGCCATGCCGACGCGGGCCTCCCGGCCGCTCGGGGTGATCACCCGGGGCACGACCAACCCCAACCGGCTCCGCCGGGTGGACAACTGGATCGTCGACACCTGCGGCGAGGTGCTGCGCGCCGCACCGGACCCCCTCGTGGTCGACCTCGGGTACGGCGCCAGCCCGGTGACCGTGGTGGAGCTACGCGCCCGGCTGGCCGCCGGGGTACGCCCGGACGTACGGGTGGTCGGGCTGGAGATCGACCCTGGCCGGGTGGCCGTCGCCCAGGCCGCCGCCGACCCACCCGGCCTGACCTTCGCCCGGGGCGGGTTCGAACTGGCCGGGCTGCGCCCGGTGCTGGTACGCGCCTTCAACGTGCTGCGGCAGTACGACGAAGCGGAGGTGGCCGGTGCCTGGGCCCGCCTCACCGCCGGGCTGGCGCCTGGCGGCCTGCTGGTCGAGGGCACCTGCGACGAGTTGGGGCGGCTGGCCTCCTGGGTGCTGCTCGATGCCACCGGCCCGCGCTCGCTGACCCTGGCGGCCCGGCTGTCCACCATGCAGTCCCCGGCCGAACTGGCCGAACGCCTACCCAAGGCCCTGATCCACCGCAACATCCCCGGGGAACCCATCCACGCCCTGATCCGCGCCCTGGACGACGCCTGGCAGGCCGCCGCCGGCTACGCCCCGTACGGTCCCCGCCAGCGCTGGCTGCACACCGTGGCCGCCGTACGCGCCCAAGGCTGGCCCATCCTCCACCGCCCTCGCCGCTGGCGCCTGGGCGAACTGACCCTCCCCTGGCCCTCCATCGCCCCCAACACCCCGCCCAAGGCCAGGTGATCAAGAGGGGTGGGGTGGGCGAGCGGGGTTAGAGGGTGCAGTTGATCAGGACGGGTTCGGGGTGGAGGGTCACCGCGAAGCGGGCCTGGACGCCGTCGCGGATCTCGCGGGCCAGGGTCAGCAGGGCCTCGGTGGTGGCGGTGCCGCTCTGGTTGGTCAGCGCCAGGGTGTGCTTGGCGGAGATGGCGACCCCCTCCGGGCCGGGGTAGCCCTTGCCGAAGCCGGCCTTGTCGATCAGCCAGGCGGCACTGACCTTGACCAGATCCCCGGCGCCCGGCCAGGCGGGCGGCTCACCCAGGTCGGCGGCGCGCTGCCGCAGCACCTCGTACCCGGCCGGGTCGAGGATCGGGTTGGTGAAGAAGGAGCCGACCGAACGGGTGTCCGGGTCCGAGGGGTCCAGCACCATCCCCTTGCCGGCCCGCAGGCCCAGCACGGTTTCCCGGGCCTGGGTCAGCGGCACCCGGTCACCGACCTCCACGCCGAGGGCGCGGGCCAGTTCGGCGTACCGGACCGGGCCGGACAGCGGCGAGCGGGCCAGCCGGAAGTCGACCCCGAGCACCACCCAGCGCTCGCTGTACTTGAAGATGCTGCCCCGGTACCCGAAGCCGCAGTCGGCCGCCGGCACCTGGCGGACCGTCCCGGCGGTGCGGTCGTACACCTGCACGCCGAGGATGGTCTCGGCGACCTCCTGCCCGTACGCCCCGACGTTCTGGATCGGGGTGGCGCCGGTGGAGCCGGGGATGCCGGACAGGCATTCCAGCCCGGACCAGCCGTTGCGCACCGTGGTGGCGACCAGGTCGTCCCAGGGCTCGCCGGCCTCCACCCGGATGGTCACGGTCCGCTCGTCCTCGGCCAGCACCCGCAGACCCCGGGATCGGACGAGCACCACCGTGCCCGGGAAACCGGCGTCGCCGATCACCACGTTGCTGCCCCCGGCAAGCAGCAGTACGCGCTCGCCGGCCTCGCGTACCTGAGTGACAATCTGGTCGGAAGTGGCGGCGGTGACGATCCGCGCGGCCGGTCCACCGAGGCACAATGTGGTGTATTGCGACAGATCACCCCGAACAGCGGGTTGGGCGGCGGCTGTCGGCTGGGCGTAGACGTCAGACACAGCTTTCACCCTAGGCTGATAGGCAGCCGCGGCACCCACTGGTGGCCGGGTCACCCCCGGGAGGATGGCGATGAGCAGAATGCACGGCTCCAAGGATTTCTGGATCGGCGCGCTCCGGGCGGAGGGCCCGGCGTTCGCCGCCGCGGTGGCCGAGGCCCCACCCGAGACACCGGTGCTCTCCTGCCCCGGCTGGACGGTGACCGACCTGGCCCTGCACCTCACCGGCATCTACCAGTGGGTACGCACCGTGGCCGGCGCGGGCCGGACCACCGCGCCGGAGCAGCCCCGGTCGCAGCGCCCGGCGCCCGTCCCGGGGCTCACGGCCGCGCAACAGTGGCAGCAGGCGTACGACGACCTGATGGTCCTCTTCGACACTCTGGACCCGGAGGCCCCGGCCTGGAACTGGGCCCCTCAGCCGAAGAAGGCCGGCTTCTGGCCGCGCCGGATGGCGCACGAGACGGCGTTGCACCGCTGGGACGCCCAGCTCGCCATCGCCGCCGGTGAACCGGTCGAGGCCAAGCTGGCGGCCGACGGGGTCAGCGAGGTGCTCGACACCTGGCTGCCGGCCGGTCGGCGGGCGGCCACCGGTCAGTGGCGCGGGGTGGTACGCCTCAGCGCGACCGACGCCGCGCAGGAGTGGTACCTGCGGCTACGCGGCGAGGGGGTGGCCCTGCTGGACACCGGCACCATCCTCGACCACGACGAGCACCACGCCCGGGTGCATGTCAGCGGCACCGCCAGCGACCTGCTGCTGGCCCTCTGGGGTCGGGTCAGCTTCGAATCCCTGACGGTGGCCGGCGACCCGACCCTGCTGGACGGAGTACGCACCGGCTGACCCATAGATCAACACCGTTTCGCCGGAATGGCGGTTACCTGACCTCCAGGTGACCGCCATTCCGCCGTAACGGCGAAAGCGGACCACCGCAGGGTCGTGGCCGTTCTGTGACCCGGGCGAGAGAGCGCTCTCTTGACACCTCTCCACCGGGAGGCGCAGGCTACGTGAGAGCGCTCTCTCACCATTCCGCACCGCCACCCGGACCTGAGAGGGGTCACCAGACCATGGGCACCTTCACCCGCCACCGCCTCGCGGCGGTGGCCCTGGCAACGATCGGTGCACTACTCGCCACCAGCGGCTGCGCCGGCGAGGACGCGGCCGACGACGGCCAGATAACCCTCACGGTCGACGTCTTCGGACAGCTCGGCTACGACCAGCTCTACCAGGAGTACATGGACGCCAACCCCGGGGTGAAGATCGTCGAACGGGGCACCGGCAGCAACCTCGACGAGTACTCGCCCCGGCTGACCCAGTGGCTGGCCGCCGGCAAGGGCGCCGGGGACATCGTCGCCATCGAAGAGGGTCTGATGGTCGAGTACAAGGCCAACCCGGACAACTTCGTCAACCTGCTGGACCACGGCGCCGGGGAGCTCAAGGGCAACTTCCTGGAATGGAAGTGGAACCAGGGACTGACCGCCGACGGGCAGAAGCTGATCGGGCTCGGCACCGACGTGGGCGGCATGGCGATGTGCTACCGCACGGACCTGTTCGCCAAGGCGGGGCTGCCCACCGAGCGTGACGAGGTCTCCAAGCTCTGGCCGACCTGGGAGGACTACATCGCGGTCGGCGAGCGGTTCAAGGCGGCGAACACCGGCGCCTCCTTCCTGGACGCGGCCACCAACACCTTCAACACCATCGTGTTGCAGACCGCCGGCAAGGCGCAGGGCTACCACTACTACGACACCAGCGACAACCTCGTGGTGGACAGCAACCCGGCGGTCAAGCAGGCCTGGGACACCACGATGAAGATCATCGGAGCGGGCCTGTCCGGCAAGTACGGCTCCTGGTCGGAGGAGTGGGTATCCGCCTTCAAGCAGGCCAAGTTCGCCACCATCGCCTGCCCGGCCTGGATGACCGGGGTGATCGAGGGCAACGCCGGCACGGAGGCCAGCGGCAAGTGGGACATCGCCCGGGTCCCCGGTGACGGCGGCAACTGGGGCGGCTCCCACCTGGCCGTGCCGGCCCAGGGCAAGCAGAAGGAAGAGGCGATCAAGCTGGTCAAGTTCCTGACCAGCCCGCAGGGGCAGATCGGTGCCTTCAAGGCCAAGGGCCCGTTGCCCTCCTCACCGCAGGCCCTGAACGACCCGGCGATCGCCGAAGCCACCAACGCGTACTTCTCCGGAGCGCCGATCGGGACGATCTTCGCCGAGGGTGCCAAGACCCTGAAGCCGGTCTACATGGGCCCGAAGAACCAGGCGGTCCGCACCGAGGTGGAGAACGCCGTCCGCACGGTCGAGCTGGGCCAGCGCACTCCCGAACAGGGCTGGCAGGACGCCGTCACCAACGCCAAGAAGGCTGCCGCCAAGTAACCGGCCCGACAGCCGCCACCCCCGCCGCCGATCCGGGCCCGCCACCTTCGCCGGGCGTACGCGATGACCGGCCGGATCGGCGCGGGGGTGGGGCGTGGAGAGGAGTCAACGGGTCATGGCGTTGCAGCTCGACGCGCGAGGGCCGACCGGGCCGGCACCGGGCCGATCCCGCCTGTCGCGGGCCGGCCGGCTGAGCCGGATCGACGCGAAATACTCGCCCTACCTGTACATCGCCCCGTTCTTCGTGGTCTTCGCGATCTTCGGGGCCTGGCCGCTCGCGTACACCTTCTGGGTTTCCCTGCACGACTGGGACCTGCTCGGCAGCGATCCCACCTTCATCGGGGTGGACAACTACACCCGGCTGCTGGCCGACGGCGACTTCTGGCACGCCGTGGTCAACACCCTGGGCATCTTCGTCATCAGTACGGTGCCCCAGTTGCTGCTGGCGCTCTGGCTGGCCAACCTGCTCAACCGGCAGCTGCGGATGCGTACCGGTTGGCGGATGGCCGTGCTGGTGCCCAATGTGACCTCCACGGCTGCGGTGGCGATCGTCTTCGGGGTGTTGTTCGGCCGCGAGTTCGGGATGGTCAACTGGCTGCTGGACCTGGTCGGCATCGACGGGATCGAGTGGAAGTCCAACCGGTTCGCCTCCTGGGTGGCCATCTCGACCATGGTCGACTGGCGGTGGACCGGCTACAACGCCCTGATCTTCCTGGCCGCCATGCAGGCCATCCCCCGCGACCTGTACGAGGCCGCCGCGATCGACGGGGCGAACCGGGCCCGGCAGTTCTGGTCGGTCACCGTGCCGCTGCTCAAGCCGACGATCATCTTCTGCGTCATCATCTCCACCATCGGTGGGCTGCAACTGTTCACCGAACCCCGGCTGTTCCACTCCGGCACCAACCCCATCCGGGGTGGGCCGCTGCGCGAGTCGCAGACGATGACGATGTACATGTTCGAGAACGCCTTCGCGCCCTATTACAACTTCGGGTACGGCTCCGCGGTGGCCTGGCTGCTGTTCGCCCTGATCGCCATCGTCGCGGCGATCAACGTACTGATCATCCGCCGGGTCGGATCGGGGGCCCGGCCCCCCAGGGACGCCCGAAAGGGAGGCTTCCGATGAGCCGACTCTGGCGGGCCAGCCCGCTGACCTACGGCGCGTTGCTCGCCGCCGGATTCCTGTCGCTGTTTCCGATCTACTGGATGTTCGTGGTGGCCAGTCGCTCCAGCGACGCGATGGGGCAACTGCCCCCGCCGGTCACCCCCGGCGGCAACCTGGGCGCCAACATCTCCCGACTGTTCGCCAACACGGACGCGTACTTCCTGGCCGGCCTGATCAACTCGGCGATCGTGGCGACCACGGTCACCTTCTCGGTGGTCCTCTTCTCCTCCCTGGCCGGGTTCGCCTTCGCCAAGCTGCGGTTCCGGGGCAGCAACGCCCTGCTGATGGTCATCATCGCCACGATGATGGTGCCCACCCAGCTCGGCATCATCCCGCTATACATGCTGATGACCAGGCTGAACCTCAACGACCGGCTGCCCGCGGTGATCCTGCCCGCCCTGGTCACCGGCTTCGGGGTGTTCATGATGCGGCAGTACGCCGGTCAGGCGATCAGCACCGAGCTGATCGAGGCGGCCCGGGTGGACGGCTGCGGCACCGCCCGGATCTACTGGAACGTGGTGCTGCCCGCGTTGCGGCCGGCCATCGCGGTGCTGGGCCTGCTCACCTTCATGACCACCTGGAACGATTTCCTGTGGCCGTACGCGGTGCTCAATGATCCGCAGAATCCCACCGTGCAGTTGTCCCTGCGGGCCCTCTCCGACGGCTATTACCAGGACATGTCCCAGGTGTTCACCGGTACGGCAATCGCCACCCTGCCGCTGCTGCTGGTGTTCGTACTGTTCGGACGCCAGATCATCGGCGGAATCATGGAAGGTGCGGTCAAATCGTGAGTGGAATCCGGTTCCCGGAGAATTTCCTGTGGGGAGCGGCTACGGCCGCCTTTCAGATCGAGGGGGCGGCCCGCGACGACGGGCGCGGGGAGTCGATCTGGGACACCTTCTGCCGCACCCCGGGAAAGGTGTACGCCGGGCACACCGGTGACGTCGCCTGCGACCACTACCACCGGTACGCCGAGGACGTGGCGATGATGGCCGAGCTGGGTCTGCGGGCATACCGGTTCTCGGTGTCCTGGCCCCGCATCCAGCCCGATGGCAGCGGCCCGGTCAACCCCCGTGGGCTGGACTTCTACGACCGGCTGACGGACACCCTGCTGAGCCGGGGCATCGACCCGATCGTCACCCTCTACCACTGGGACCTGCCGCAGAACCTGCAGGACCGGGGCGGGTGGACGGCGCGGGAGACCCCGGAGCACTTCGCGACCTACGCCGCCGCGGTGTACGCCCGGCTGGGGGACCGCATCAGCACCTGGACCACCCTCAACGAACCCTGGTGCTCGGCTTACCTGGGCTACGGCAACGGGGTGCACGCCCCGGGGGTGCAGGATCCGGGTGCCGCCTTCAGCGCCGTACACCATCTGCTGCTGGCGCACGGCCTGGCCACCCAGGCCCTGCGCGCGGGCGGCGCCGGGCGGGTCGGCATCACCCTCAACCCGGCCGACGTACGCCCGGCGGACGCGGACAGCGCCGCCGACGCCGAGGCGGTACGCCTGGTCGACGGCCTGCACAACCGGATCTTCCTGGATCCCCTGCTGGTCGGCGGCTACCCCGAGGATGTCCGCGAGCATGTGGCCCGGATCGTCGAGCCGGTGTTCATCGCCGAGGGCGACGAGAAGATCATCGCGGCCCCGATCGACCTGCTGGGGATCAACTACTACGCCCCTACCTATGTCGCCGGGCGGTCGGACGGCGCGGGTGGCGGCGGCGCCTACCCGGGCACGGCGGGGGCGGTGGAGTTCCTGCCGCCGGTCGGTCCGCTCACCGACATGGGCTGGATGATCGAACCGGCCGGGCTGACCCGGCTGCTGGAACGCATCGCCGCCGACTACCCCCCGGTGCCGCTGATGATCACCGAGAACGGGGCGGCCTTCCCGGACAAGGGCACCTCGGAGGCCACCAGCCCGGTGCACGACGAGGACCGGATCGCGTACCTGGACGGGCACCTGCGGGCCGCCCACGAGGCCATCGCCCGCGGTGTGGACCTGCGCGGCTATCTCGTATGGTCACTGCTGGACAACTTCGAGTGGGCCGAGGGGTACCGCAAGCGATTCGGAATCGTGCACGTCGACTACCTCACCCAACGGCGTACACCGAAGTCCAGCGCCCGGTGGTACCAGGAGGTGATCTCCCGGAACGGGCTGTGACGAGGCGGTGATCTCTCCGATGACGGGCGCACAACGGCCCACTCTGGAAGCGGTGGCACGGCGGGCCGGGGTGTCCCGGGCCACCGTGTCCCGGGTGGTGAACGGTTCCACCACGGTCGCCGAGCCGATCCGGGATGCGGTCCGCCAGGCGGTGGCCGAGTTGGGGTACGTGCCTAACCTGGCCGCCCGCACCCTGGTCACCCAGCGGACCGACTCGATCGCCCTGGTCATGCCGGAGGAGGCCACCCGGGTCTTCTCCGACGACCAGGTCTTTCCCGGCATCATCCGGGGGGCCGCCCAGGAGTTGGAGGCCGCCGACAAGCAGTTGGTGCTGATGCTGGCCGGCTCACCGGCCGGGCACGAACGGGTCGAGCGGTACACCACCGGCCGGCATGTCGACGGGGTGCTGTTCGCCTCCCTGCACGGTGCCGATCCGCTGCCCGCCCGGCTCGCCGCCCTGGGCATCCCGGTGGTGTGCAGCGGCCGACCCCTGGACGGCGCGGACGTGCCGTACGTCGACGTCGACCAGGTCGGCGGGGTCACCCAGGCGATCCGGCACCTGATCGACAGGGGGCGCCGCCGGATCGCCACCATCGCCGGGCCGCAGGACATGGTCGCCGGCATCGAACGGCTGGCCGGCTACCGGGACACCATGGCCGCCGCCGGGTTGCCGCAGATGGTGGCGGTCGGCGACTTCACCCGGGAGTCCGGCGCGGCGGCGATGCGGGAACTGCTCACCAACCACCCCGACCTGGACGCCGTCTTCGCCGCCTCCGACCTGATGGCGCACGCCGCCCTGCGGGCGTTGCGCGAGGCCGGACGGCGGGTGCCGGAGGATGTCGCCGTGATCGGTTTCGACGACATCGAGACGGCCGCGTACACCGAGCCGCCGCTGACCACCGTCCGCCAGCCGATAGTCGAACTCGGCCGACAGGGCACCCGACTGCTGCTCCGCCTGGCCGCCGGGGAACAGGTCGAACCGGCCCTCATCCTGCCCACCGAACTCATCATCCGCGACTCCGCCTGAGGCGTAAGGAAGGGCACCTTATTAACGCCTCCGGTAGAGCAAGGGCCCCTTATTAACAACCCTTATCGCCTGGCACCCGGCTCGGCGGGCGGCTAGCCTGCCCCGCATGTCCCACCCGGTCCACCTGCTGTCCGTTCCCGCACTCACCGAGGTCGCCCCGTACGCCTATCTGGCCACCGTGGAACCCGGCACCCGCCTGGTCTTCACCGCGGGCGCCTGCCCGCTGGACGCCGAGGGCCGGACGGTCGCTCCCGGTGATCACGCGGCTCAGGCCCGGCAGGTGATGACCAACCTGGAGACCGCCCTGGCCGCCGCCGGGGCCACCCTCGCCGACGTCGTCAAGAGCACGGTGTACGTGGCCTCCAGCCGCCAGGAGGACCTGGTCACGGTCTGGGAGGTGGTACGGGCGGCCTTCGGCGACCACGACGCCCCCAGCACCCTGCTGGGGGTGACCGTGCTCGGCTACTCCGGCCAACTCGTCGAGGTCGAGGCGATCGCCGCCCTCCCCGCCTCCTGACTTCTGGGTGCGTTTGTTGTCGCCCTGACGACAACAAACGCACCCAGACCGCGCTGCAATCGATCGGTGCGGATGCCGAGCGATGACGCGGATGCGGTGCAGTGGTTGCTGTTCGAGCAGTCCGGGATGGTGAGCTGGGCGCAGGCCACCGCCGAACTGACCCCGGCGAAGGTACGCCATCTGTTGGCGACCGGCCGCTGGGGCCGGGTGTGTCGCGGCATCCTGCGCGCGGCGCCGCCCAGTGAGCCGTACCGCCAGGAGCAGCAGTGGTGGGCGGCGGTGCTGGCCGCCGGGCCGGGGGCGGTGGTCGCCGGGCTGGCGGCGGCGACGGCCGGTGGGCTCCGAGGTAAATGGCGCTACCAGACCCTCGACGTGCTGGTCCCCCATCACCGCCGGCAGGCCGACCTGTTGCGCCGCCTCCCGCTAGGCCTACCTGCGGTACGGGTACGACGGGTTCGGCACCTCCCGGACGAGGATCGGCAGCGGGGCCGACCCGACCGCACCGGGATGGCGCGGGCCCTGGTGGACGCGGCGCAATGGGTGCGTACCGACGAGGAGGCGCAGCAGATCCTCGCCGCCGGCTGCCAACAACGGCGGGCGACACCGAGGGAGCTGGCAGCAGTCCTGGATCGGCTGCCCCGGGCCCGGCGACGCAGGCTGATCCGGGAGACGATCAACGACATAGCCGGCGGCGCGGAGGCCCTGTCCGAGATCGACCTGGTCCGGCTGTGTCGGCGGTACGGGTTGCCGGCACCCCAGGCGCAGCAGCAGCGCCGGGACACCCACGGGCGGCTGCGCTACCTGGACGCCTACTGGCCGCAGTGGCGGCTGCATGTCGAGGTCGACGGCGGGCACCACATGGATCCCCGGCACTGGGCCGCCGACCTGCGCCGACAGAACCGGATCTGGATCGAGGGCGACCGCATCCTGCGGTTCACCGCCTTCGATCTCCGGCACCGCCCCGAGGAGGTGGCGACCCAGCTCCGCGCCGCCCTGAAGGCAGCCGGATGGCCAGGGTGATCACCAATGCCGCTCGCTTTGGGTGCATCTCTTGTCGCCCTGGCAACAACAAATGCACCCAGTCGCGCGGTGCAAGCCTGCGAGCGGGCAGGAACGGTCAGGCCAGGCCGACGCGGGCCGAGAAGGAGCGAGCCGCGGCGACTCAGAGGGTGGCCTGGACCCGCTCGGCGGTGATGTCCCCCTCGACCAGGGTGATGTCCACGGGTCAGTCCTCCGTGACGGGTTGGCCGAGGGTGCGGCGGGCGAGCAGGGTGGCACCGGCGATCGCGGCCGGCATGAGCACCACCGCCCCGAGCGGGATCAGGAAGCAGACGAAGACCGCCATCCCGAAGCCCAGGGCGGTGGGGCGGTCGACCTTCAGAGCCGCCCGGCGCTCCCGCAGCCCCTTGCCCCGCCGGTAGAAGGGCGCGCCGACCAGTTCCACGGCGAGCAGCCAACCACCGACGGCGGCACCGATCACCGGTACCACGGTCTGGCCCAGCAGCGGGATGAACCCGGCCGCGAACAGTGGGATGCCGAACAGTGCCGCCAGGGCTACCAGCCGGATCGAGTCGACGAGGCTGCGCCGCAGGGAGGCCCAGAACGGCACCTCGACCGCGTCCGGCGCCCCGCCGTACCGCTGCTCCACCCGCTCGGAGATCTTCTCGTAGAAGGGGTCGCCGATGACCAGGGTGACGGCCGTGAAGGTGAGCACGGCTAGCAGGCCACCCAGACCGAGGATGGCCAGGCCGGCGATCACCCGGACCACCCGGCGGGTCGCCGTCGACCAGTCGTCGGCGAAGGGGGTCACCGCCGTGGCCAGGTCACCGACGAAGAAGACCAGGGCGGCGTACGCGGCCAGGAACAGCACGCCGGAGATCAGCGCCGGCACCACCCCGAGCAGCATCAGACCGGGATTGCGTACGTAGAGACCGATGCCACGCAGCAGGAACCCGGCCCCACCGGCGAACCGCCGTGCGGTGCTCGTGGCGGTGCCGGACATCTCGGAAACGTTCACGCGCTGAGCCTAGTCACCGGTCACCGCATCAACCGACTGACGGATCGTTCGGGTCAACCGGAGCCGGTGGAGATCATCTACGGCTGGTCGATCCCCCGCCGACCCGCTGCCGCGAGGCTGAACGGGTAGCCGAGGAGAGGGGTCGCGATGCCGGTGATCGAGGTGTCCCACCTACACAAGCGGTACGGCGAGACGATGGCGGTGCAGGATGTGTCGTTCGACGTCGCGGCGGGCGAGATCTTCGGAATCCTCGGGCCCAACGGTGCGGGCAAGACCACCACTGTGGAGTGCGTGGCCGGGCTGCGCGTCCCCGACGGGGGCGAGGTGTCCATCCTAGGGCTGGACCCTCGCCGGGACGCCACCCGGCTGCGCCACCTGGTGGGGGTGCAGCTACAGGAGAGCCAACTGCCGGACCGACTCCGGGTTGCCGAGGCCCTGGACCTCTACGCCTCGTTCTACCGCGACCCCGCCGACCCGGCCGCCCTCATCGAGGAGTTGGGGCTGGGCGCCAAGCGCAACACCCCGTACGACAAGCTCTCCGGCGGCCAGAAGCAGCGGCTGTCCATCGCGCTGGCCCTGGTCGGCAACCCGAGGATCGCCATCCTGGACGAGTTGACCACCGGGCTCGATCCGCAGGCCCGCCGGGACACCTGGAGCCTGATCGAACGGATCCGGGATCGGGGGGTCACCATCGTGCTGGTCACCCACTTCATGGAGGAGGCCGAGCGACTCTGCGACCGGCTCGCCGTGATCGACAAGGGACGGGTGGTGGCCCTGGACAGCCCGGCCGGGCTGGTCTCGGCCGTGGCACCGGAACAACGCATCCGGTTCCGCCCGTCCACTCCGCTCGACGATCAACTCCTCAACGAACTGCCGCAGGTGACCTCGGTGACCCGCAGCGGTGCCCAGGTGGTGGTGACCGGCACCGGCGAGGTGCTGCACGCGGTCACCTCCGTGCTGGCCCGTAACCAGATCATCGCCGCCGACCTGCGGCTGGAGCAGGCCACGCTGGACGACGCGTTCGTCGAGCTGACCGGGCACCGACTCACCGACTGAGGGGAACCCATGCACGCCTTCGGCCAGATCCTCAAGACCGAGGCCCGGCTCTATCTGCGGGACACCTCGACGATGGTGCTCACCATCGCACTGCCCACCCTGATCCTGGTGGTCCTCGGACTCATCCCCACCCTCCGCCAGCCCACTGCGGATCTCGGCGGCCAGTCCTTCATCAGCTACTTCACCCCGTCCCTGCTGGTGGTCACCCTGGCGATGGTCGGCGCGAACGTCCTGCCCACCGTGCTGGCCACCTATCGGGAGCGCGGCATTCTGCGCCGGCTGGCCACCACCCCGGCCAGCCCGCTGGCCCTGCTGCTGGCCCAACTGGTGCTGGCGCTGATCGGCATACTGATCAGCGCGGTGCTGCTCGCGGTGGTGGCCCGGCTGGCGTTCGGCGTACCGCTGCCGCAGCATCCGCTCGGCTTCGCCGCAGCCCTGGTCCTCGGCACCGCAGCGCTGCTCGCGCTGGGACTGCTGGTGGCGGCGGTCGCACCCTCCGCCAAGTCGGCTCAGGCGCTGACCGTACCGGTGTTCATGGCGGTGATGTTTCTCGGTGGCGTGTACCTGCCGAGGTTCCTGCTGCCCGACTTCCTGGCCGAGATCGGCGCCTACACCCCGCCGGGCGTGCAGGCCCTGCTGGACGCCTGGACCGGCACCGCCCCGCATCCGCTGCACCTGGCGATAATCGCGGTGGTCGCGGTGGCCGCCGGTGCTCTCGCGACGAAACTGTTCCGCTGGCAGTAGGCGGGGATCCGATGACCAGCAGCGGCGACCGACCCGACGACCGAATGGATGCCTGGCAGGTCCGGGAAGCGAATGTCTGGCGGGTGCTGCCCTTCGGAGGGCTGATCGTTGGCACGCTGCTGGCCGTCTTCGCGCCGACGCCGCGCGGTCTCCCGTTGGCGGCCACCCTGCCCGTCGCCGTGGCGGCTGCCTGTTGGATCGCCTGGTTCATCACCCTGCACCCGCGCTGGCAGAGCCGGCGTGCGCTGATGACGGTCTACTACCTCGGGATGCTCGCGATCGCCGCCGTGCTGGTGGTCGCCAGTCCGTGGTACGGCTTCTTCGCCTGGATCGGCTATGTGCACGCGTTCTTCCTGCCCGGCAGGTGGCGGATCGCCGGGGTCGTCGTCACCGCCGTGCTGCTGGCCACCTCGCAGAGCGGCGGCCTACCGGTCGTGTCGTCACATTGGGCGATCTGGCTGGTGATGGTGTTCTTCAACGTGACGATCGCCGGGGCGGTCAGCTGGTTCGCCTACGTCTCCGAGCACCAGGGCGAGAAACGCAAGCGGCTGGTGGCGGAGTTGGCCGCCGCCAACCGCCGGCTCACCGAGACGGTACGGGAGAACGAGGGTCTGCACGCCCAACTGGTGACCCAGGCCCGGGAGGCCGGGGTGCTGGACGAACGGCAGCGGATGGCCCGGGAGATCCACGACACCCTGGCCCAAGGGCTCACCGGCATCATCACCCAGTTGGAGGCGGCCGAGCAGACCCGGGACCGGTCCGGTGACTGGCGGCGGCATGTGGACAATGCCCTGGCGCTGGCCCGGGAGAGCCTCACCGAGGCCCGTCGCTCGGTCCGCGCCATCCGTCCCGAGCCGCTGGAGGCCGCTAGGCTGCCCGATGCCCTGACCGAGCTGGGTGGACGCTGGTCGGCCCGGCACGGGGTACGGGCCGAGGTCAACACCACCGGCACCCCCCGGCCGCTGCATCCGGAGGTCGAGGTGACCCTGCTGCGAGCCGCCCAGGAGGCGTTGGCCAATGTGGCCCGGCACGCCGCCGCCTCCCGGGTGGGGTTGACACTGTCCTACATGTCGGATGTGGTGACCCTTGATGTCCGGGACGACGGCACCGGCTTCGACCCCGAGGCTGCCGCACCCAGGCCGGACGGCGGCTACGGGCTGACCGCCATGCGGCAACGGGTCACCGAGGTCGGGGGGCGCCTCGATGTAGAGTCCGAGCCGGGGGGCGGCACCGCCATCTCCGCCTCCGTACCGGCGCTACCGGGAGGTGCCGGTTGACCGAGCCGATCCGGCTGTTGATCGTCGACGACCATCCGGTGGTGCGGGACGGGCTGCGCGGCATGTTCACCGGCGATCCCGGGTTCGAGGTGGTCGGTGAGGCGGCCGACGGGGCCGAGGCGTTGGCGTTGGCCGCCCGGCACCATCCCGACGTGGTGCTGATGGACCTGCGGATGCCCGGCATGGACGGGGTGACCGCGATCGGCCGACTGGTCCGCTCGGACAGTACGGCGAAGGTGCTGGTGCTGACCACCTACGACACGGATGCCGACGTGCTGCCCGCGATCGAGGCCGGTGCCACCGGTTACCTGCTCAAGGACGCCCCCCGCGACGAACTGGTCCGGGCGGTACGCGCCGCCGCCCGGGGTGAGTCCGTGCTCTCCCCCGCCGTGGCGGGTCGGCTGATGGGCCGGCTGCGCGCCCCGGCGGAGGAGCCGCTGAGCCACCGGGAACTGGAGGTGCTCACCCTGGTGGCGCGCGGCTCGACCAACCGGGAGGCCGCCGCCCAACTGTTCATCAGCGAGGCCACCGTCAAGACCCACCTGCTGCACGTGTACGCCAAGCTCGGGGTCAACGACCGGGCCGCCGCCGTGGCGGTCGCGTACGACCGGGGTCTGCTGACCCCCGGCGGACGCTGACCGTGCGGGCCGCCCGACTGATCTCCTTGCTGCTGCTGTTGCAGGCCCGGGAGGCGATGACGGCGGCGGAACTGGCCCGGGAGCTGGAGGTCTCCGAACGGACGGTGTACCGGGATGTCCTGGCGCTTTCCGCCGCCGGGGTGCCGGTCTACGCCGACCGGGGTCGGGCCGGGGGTTACCGGCTGCTCGGCGGGTACCGGACCCGGCTGACCGGGATGACCCGGGATGAGGCGGAGGCCCTCTTCCTCACCGGGCTGCCCGGCCCGGCCGGGGACATGGGGTTGGCCGAGGCGGTGGCGGCGGCCGAGTTGAAGGTGCTCGCCGCCCTGCCGCCGAGCCTGCGCGACGCACCCACCCGCACCGGGCAACGGTTCCACCTGGAGGTGCCCGGCTGGTACGCGCCGAGCGAGCCGCCGCCCTGGCTGGCCGAGCTGGCCGGGGCCCTCTGGCGGGACCGGGTGGTGACCCTGCACTACCAACGCGCGGACGGGTCGGTGGTCCGCCGGGTCTGCCCGTACGGTCTGGTCCTCAAGAGCGGCATCTGGTATCTGATCGGCCGGGTCGACAGGGACCTGCGCACCTACCGGGTGGACCGGATCGTCGGGGTGCAGCAGCACGAGGAGACCTTCGACCGGGAGCCGGACTTCGACCTGCCGGGATACTGGCGGACCCAGGCGGAGGCCTTCCTGCGGGGGATGCTGCGGGCCGAGGTGCGGATCCGGCTGAGCCCCGCCGGTCTGCGCCAGCTCAAGCACCGCAGCGACATCCCCTTCGGGTACGCCGAGGCGGTCGCCACCGCCGACGAACCCGACGGGCAGGGCTGGGTGACCACCCGGCTGCCGGTCGAGTCCGTCGAGGTGGCATACACCCAACTGCTCGGGCTGGGTCCGGAGGTGGAGGTGCTGGACCCACCCGAGCTGCGGGCCCGGCTGGCCGAGGCGGCGAGGCGCACCGCCGCCCTCTACACCGCCCCCACCGACTGATGGTGGATCGCTTCCGTCAGCGGTAGCCGGTGACGTCGGCCGGATTGCCGGAGTCGACCACCTCGGTGATGTAGCGGTAGGCGTCCGGTCGGCTGCCGTCCAGGTCGGTGAAGCCGTACACCTTGGACAACTCTCCGGCGGAGACGGACTGCCCGCTCCACCGGGCGTGGTCCGGGTCGGCGGCCAGGGCGGCGACCGCCCGGCCGACGAAGGCCGGGGTTTCCGAGATGAGGAAGTGCGGGTCCTTGGCCGCGCCGTCGCGCCAGTTGGCCTCGGTGACCCCGAAGTGCTCCAGCATCGCCTCGGAACGCAGCCAGCCCGGGGTCAGGGCCACCGCCGTGCCGCCGTACGGCCTGAGTTCGTGCGCCCAACTGAAGGCGAGCCGGTTCACCGAGGTCTTGGCCAGGTCGTAGAAGACCGACAGGCGGTAGTTCTGCTCGTTGTACGCCCGGGTGCCGTCACCGATCTCCACCACCAGGCCACCCGGGCGGCGGATCAGCAGGGGCATCGCGAAGTGGCTGGTGATGATGTGGGTGTCGACCGCCAGCCGCAGGGTACGGAACCCTGCCTCCAGCGGCTGCTCCCAGACCGGCTTCTCCCAGCTGATCAGGGGGTCGGCACCCCACACGTCGTTGACCAGCACATCGAGTCGGCCCTGCTCGGTGTCGATCCGCGCGATGAGGTCGCGTACCTGGTCGGGGACCAGGTGGTCCACCCGGACGGGAATGCCGGTGCCCCCGGCCACGGTCACCAGTTCGGCGGTCTCCTCGATGGTCTCCGGGCGGTCCAGCTCGGAGGGGCCGACCGCCCGGCTGCTGCGGCCGGTCGCGTAGACGGTGGCGCCTGCGGCACCCAGTTGCACGGCTATCTGTCGGCCGGCGCCCCGGGTAGCCCCGGCCACCAGCGCCACCGTTCCGGTAAGCGGTTTCGTCATGGTCGCCACGCTGCCAGCAGAGCCTGACAACCGATGTCAGGTTTTGCGGAGAACCCTTGATCCGGCATGCTCGCCGACATGCACCTGCTGCTCTCCGGCATCGTCGGCTCGGTGGCGTACGGGCTGGCGGGGCCGGGCTCGGACGTCGACCGGATCGGGGTCTTCGCCGCCCCCACGGTCGCCTTCCACGGCCTGCACCCGCCGAAGGAGTCCGTGGTCACCACCGACCCGGACCTCACCCTGCACGAGGCCCGCAAGTGGTGTCGGCTGGCCCTTAGCGGCAATCCGACCGCCAGTGAGCTGGTCTGGCTCCCGGACGACTGCTACGAGACCCGTACGGAGTTCGGCGAGGGCCTGATCGGCATCCGGTCGGCCTTCCTCAGCGCTCCCCGGGTCCGGGAGGCCTACCTGGGCTACGCCGCCCAGCAGTTCCGCAAGCTGGAGTCCCGGGGTGACGGGACCTTCTCCTCGGACACCCGACGGCGCACCGCCAAGCACGCCCGGCACCTGGCCCGGCTGGTGCACCAGGGCCGACTGCTCTACGCCACCGGGGTACTGGAGATCCGACTAGCCGATCCGGGCTGGTTCCGCGACTTCGGGGACCGGGTGGCCGGGGGCGCCCTGGCGGAGGCGCGGGCCCTGCTGGCCGAGGCCGAGAGCGACCTCGACCGGATCCGCACCCCGCTGCCGGACCGGCCGGACGAACAGACCGTGGAACGCTGGCTGCTGGACGTGCGCGCCGCCCACCTGCCCCGCTGACCGGCTTTGAGTCGTCATGGACGGACCGGGCGGTTCACCCGTTGAGGAACTCGGAGATCCGGGCCCGGACGTCGGCGCGTTCCGTCCAGAGCACCCCGGGGCGGGCGTACCGGTGCAGGGTGGCCTGGGGCAGGGCGGCGGCGAGCTGCTCGGCGATCTCCAGGGGGTGCAGGTCGTCCCCTTCGCAGGCGATGACCAGCGCCGGTGCGGTGACCGACGCCAGCGCCCCGGCGTCGTCCAGGGGCGCCTGCCCGGGCAGGTCGGCCAGACCGACGGCCAGACCGTCGCGCAACAGGTGATCGAGCCGCTGCCGCAGGTACGCCCACCCGGCCGGGGTGTTGCGTACGGCCGGTGGGATCTCCGCCGCGACCACCTCGGCCACCGCGGAGGCGTCTCCGCTCTCCACCGCGGACAGCAACTCCAACAGCCGGGTCCGGGCGACCGGCCCTCGTGGCTGGTCGAGCGCCGCCGGCAGGAAGAAGACCAGCCGCTCGAAGCGGTCCGGGCTCTCGGCGAGCAGCCGGCACAGGGCGCCCGCGCCGAGGCTGGCACCGAAGGCCCGGGTGGCACCGGAGAGGTCGGCGACCGCCCGCAGGTCCCGGGCCAGGTCCAGATAGCTCCACACCCCCTCGGGCGCATCCGAACGACCGTGGCCCCGGAACTGGAAGAAGACCTTCCGGCCGGTTACCCCGCTGCCGAAGGGGCGGGTCACCGCTATGCCGTTGCCCAGCCCGTGCGCGAACACCGTGACCGGATCACCGGTGCCGGTTACCAGCCGTTCCAGTCGTACGCCGTGGGGGGTGGCGACCAGTTCCGTGTCCGGCTCGGGTAGCGCCGGGCGTCCGCTGCGTGGTCCACCCGGGCCGGGACCCCAGGTGCGCGGCCCGCCGTCCGGTGGTGGTGGCCAGCGGAAAGCCCTCACCAGGATCCTCTGTTGTCACCCAGTTCGCGTAGGCCGACCCGGACGTCGAGCAGGTAGATCAGGGCCGCCGCGATGCCGATCAGCCCGAAGATGCTGAGGGTGGTCTGGGTGAGCAGAGTCAGCAGCAGAGTGACCGCCAGAATGGCGATCCAGCCGCCCTTCGGCAAGGTGCCGATGGCGGGGAAGGCGTCGGAACGCTGCGTGATGGCGTGCACGAGAGCGACCCCCTGCACGATCAGTGCGAACACGAACAGGATCAGGTCGATCACGGTACGGACATCGAAGGCGAAGATCGGCGCGGCGTAGGCCATGACGGCAAGCTTATGCCGACGACCCCGGATCCGTCCGACAGGACGGTGACCGGGATCGTCGGCAGGTGATCATTCGGCGGCCGGGCGGGTCCGCTTGGTGGTCGCCGGTGCCTTCGCCGACGGCGTAGCCGTCCGCTTGGCGGCCGGCTGCCGGGTGGTCGCCTTGGCGCGGGTGGTCGCCTTGGCGCGGGTGGTCTTCTTGGCCGGCTTGGCCTCGGCGATCTCGGCCACCTCGGCCGGGCTGGGCACCTGCTCCGACTCGCCGGCCGTGGCCTTCTTGGCAGCCGTGGCCCGCTTGGCGACGGTCCGCTGGGCGGTGCCGGTCGGCTCGGTCGTGGCCGGCTCGGTCGTGGCGGTCGACTCGCTCGTGGTGATCGCGGACTGGGTGGCCTCGATGTCGGCGTTCACCGTGTCGGCGGCCTCCAGCACACCCGCACCGACCACCCGCTCACCGCGCGTCACCAGCTTGCCGTACGCGGCCAGCGCCCGCTCCTGCGCGACCTGGGCACCGGCGACGACCACGGCGGCGTTGCGGGTCGCCAGGTCGCGCAGCCGGTCCAGGTCAGCCGCCTCGCGCAGCCGGTTGAACTCGGCGTTCTCCCGCAGGCGGTCCAGATCGGCCACCTCACGCAGCCTGTGCAGGTCGGCAGCCTCCCGCAGCCGGTGCAGGTCGGCGTTGCGGCGCAGCGACTCGGCGGTCAGGTTGGCGTTGCGCAGCTTCTCGTTGGCCTTCTGGCGCAGCTCGAAGCCGGTGACGACGGCCTTGCCGCCCAGTTCGTTGGCCACCCGGCTGCCGTCGTTGACGACCCGGTCGCGCAGCTCGGCGACCACGGTGGGCAGCTTGCGCAGCTGCTCCAGGGCCAGCTCACCGGCACCGGCGGCGGCGTAGATCGGAGCGGGGATGCGGTTGGTCTTCGGCTGGCTCATGACTTCTCCTCTTCGGCCGCGTCGGCGGCCTTGCGGACCACCTTGCGGGCGGCCTTCTTGACGGGGCGGGTCGGCGCCGGGGCGGGACCCGCTTCGGTCACGGCAACCGACTCAAGGACTGCCTCGGTCGGGGTGGGACCGGCTTCGGTCACGGCAACCGACTCGAGAACTGCCTCGGTCGGGGTGCCCTCTGCGGTGGTGGGCCCGGTAGCAGCCAGGTTGGCCACATCGGGCGCGGTGACGGTCGGATTGACGTCGCCACTGGTCTCGATGTCCGTAGCCCGGCCAGGCCCACCCGGGGCGGCCTCGCCCTCAGCTTGACCGGCGCTGCCTGATGCACTGCCAGGTCCACTGGCGGCGGAGTCGGCCTCGGGGCCGGTGGTGGCGGATTCGGCCGCAGCGGTCGCCTCGGCCAGCCGGAGGTTCTCCCGGCGGAAGGTCTCGTATATCTGGGTGAGGGACTGCTTCTGGGCCATCGTCAGGTCCGGATCGACCGCGATGGCGGCAAGCACCCCCTGGCCTTCCTTGTCATCGAGCAGGCCGGCCCGCAGGTACATCGCCGGGGTGGAGACCCGCAGCGCGCTGGCGAGCTGCTGAAGCACCTCGGCGCTGGGTCGACGCAGCCCTCGCTCGATCTGGCTCAGGTAGGGATTGCTGACCCCGGCCTGCTCGGCAAGCTGACGCAACGAGATCTTCGCGTTCCGCCGCAGGTCACGAATGAACCCGCCGACATCGGGAAGGTCCTTGGAAGTGGCCATGACTCAACGCTAGCTCGCCCCGCTAGCACCCTGCAAGCAAAGTGCTAGCCACAGTTAGCAGCGTCTCACCACCCCTCAGCCCTTCCACCCACCCACCCCCCACCCCAGCCCGTCGATCATGCACTTCCTGTCGGCACAAAACCTCCCATAGGGGGTCATATTGGCGACCAAAAGTGCAAGATCGACGGGGAGAGGCCGCCCGGGTCATGGCCCGTCGACCGCCGCAGCGGGCGCGGGCGGGAGGGCGAGGGCGGGAGGGCGAGGGCGGGGCGGGTGAGGGCGGGTGGGGGTTACCAGAGGGGGCGGGTGGCACCTACGGGGAGGCCGCCGCCGAAGAGGGGGGTTTCGGTGAACTCGGTCAGGACCGGGGCTTCGACTCCCAGGCGGCGTAGGGCGGCGGACAGGACGGGCATCCGGGCTCGGCCGGCGCCGTCGTCGATCTTCAGGGCCAGAGCGCCGACGCCGGGCAGAGCTGCGGCGATCACACCCTCCGCGCCCACCTTGGCCAGCAGTCCGGGTACCCCGCGCATCAGCCGGGTGTCGTCCGCCTCGGTGCCACCGACGATCTGCGGGTACGCCCGCATGGCGTCGGCCACCGTGCGCTCCACGGTGCCGGTCTCGGCGCTCACCAGGCGCAGGTACGCCCGAGCCAGCCCGGTCAGGGACAGCGCAAGCACGGGTGCCCCGCACCCGTCCACCCCGACCGCCGCCGCCTGCTCACCGGTCAGTTCCTCGACCGCGTCGCGCAGCCGCTGCTGCAACGGGTGCTCCGGGCGCCAGTAACCCTCCACCGGCCAGCGGGCCGAGCGGCAGGTCAGCAGCATCCCGGCGTGCTTGCCGGAGCAGTTCATCTGGATCCGGGTGGGGCCGCCCCCGGCCCGCAGCACCGCTTCCCGCGCCTGCTCCCCGACCGGCAGGTCCGGCGGGCAGTGCAGGGCCTCCTGGTCCAGCCCGGCGTCGGCCAGCAGCCGGGCCACCCGGGCCAGGTGGAACTCCTCCCCCGCGTGACTGGCCGCCACCAACGCCAGGTCGGCGGGGTCGGTCAGCGGCAGCCCGGCCCGGATCATGCCGACGGCCTGCATGGGCTTGTTGGAGGAGCGCGGAAAGATCGGGGCGCTGACGTCACCGGCCGCGTCGACCACCGCACCGGTGCCGTCCAGCACCACCACCGAGCCCCGGTGCAGGCCCTCCACGAAACCGGACCGGACCACCTCGGCAAGCGGAACCCCACCCGCGTACGTGTCTGCCACGATGTGGACGGTACCGATGATCGATCGGCCGCCGAGGCCGGGGTGAGCAGGTACTCCACCTCCGGGTGTACAGCCACGCCGGGCGGGGTCAGCCCTTACCGGCCGAGCAGTTCGCGGGCCTGGGTGGTGTTCAGCGGGGGACGCTGGGCGAGCTGGGCGAAGCCGACCGCCCGGGCGACCAGCTGCATGTTCGACTCCACCGGGCGGCCCTTGGCGTACGTGACGGTGTCCTCCATGCCGACCCGCAGGTGACCTCCGGCCGACAGCGAGGCCAGCATCACCGGGATGCTGCTGCGCCCGATCCCGGTCGCCGAGAAGGTGGTGCCCTCCGGCAGGTCGCGCAGCATCTGCTGGGCCGCCACCAGGGTGGCCGTGGTGCCGGGCATCCCGCCAGGCACCCCCATCACGAAGTCCACGTGCACGTGGCCGCCGTGCGGCAGGCCGTACTTGTCGAGCAGGCGGCGCAGGGCGGTCAGGTGACCCAGGTCGAAGATCTCGTACTCCGGCACGATGCCGCGTTCCTGCATCCGGGTGTGCAGGTCGACGATGAACTCCCAACGGTTGAGGAAGACGTCGTCACCGAAGTTGACCGTACCCATCGTGCAGGAGGCCATGTCCGGCGCGGCGTCCAGTACGGCCAGCCGGTCGGCCTCCGGGTCGGTGACCGCGCCCCCGGTGGAGAGCTGCACGATCAGGTCGGTGCTCTCCCGCAACGCCGCCACGGTGGCCCGCAGTCGGCCCAGGTCCAGGGTGGGTCGGGCGTCCTCGTCGCGGATGTGGACGTGGATGATCGAGGCGCCGAGCGCCTCGCACTCCTTGGCGGTGAGCAGCAGCTCGTCCAGGGTCACCGGCAGCGCCGGTACCTCCGTCTTGGCCGACTCCGCGCCGGTGGGGGCAACCGTGATCAACGTCCCTGTTGTCATGCCGGCGATCCTAGAACGCCCGCCGCAGGTGCTGGTGTTAACAGGGGGCCCGGCCTCTACCGGAGGCGTTAATAAGGTGCCCTTCCTTACACCCGGTCGATGGCGGCGGTGCTCTCGGCCACCCGCAGCACGGCGTCGTCGGGTACGGAGCGCTTGACCACCGCCAGGGCGATCTGACCCAGCTCGTGGTGATGCACCGCGGTGCCGACGAAGCCGACCGTACGACCGTCCAGCTCGACCGGGGTGCCGGCGGTGGGCAGTTGGTCCGTGGTGATGCCGTCCAGGTGCAGCAGGACCAGCCGACGCGGCGGACGGCCCATATTGTGCACCCGGGCCACCGTCTCCTGCCCCCGGTAGCAGCCCTTGTCCAGGTGTACGGCCGGGGCGATCAGGTTCACCTCGGCGGGGATGGTGCGGTGGTCGGTGTCGACACCCACCCGGGCTCGGCGGGCGGCCACCCGCACCGCCTCGTACGCCCACAGGCCGGCGACCGGCACCCCGCCGTCCCGCAGCCGGGTGACCACCTGGTCCATCGCGGCCCGGGGCACCAGCAGGTCCACCCCCAGGGGCCCGCGCCGGGCCCACCCGCCCAGCGGCAGGGGCTTGACCTCGTAGCGGGCGGTGGGCCGGGTCGGCACCTCACCGGCACGGAACTTGGGGCCGGGTACCCCGGTGAGGTCCGGTTCGGCCAGGGCGGGCAGGTCCAGCAGGGTCAGGGCCTCGGCCGCCCGGGGCCCGACCAGGGAGAGCAGGGCCTGCTCGGCGGTGGCGTCGCGCGGCTCGACCTGGCTGAAGAACCGCATCTTCTCCAGGAAGGTCAGCAGCCCTTCGGCGGCGCCCGGTTCGGTGTCCAGCCAGGTGGTGTCGCCGTCCTCGGCGACCATGGCGTGTTGCTCGATGTGGCCGTGCGGCGAGAGCACCAGCAGTTCGGTGCCCTGCCCGGGGCCCAGGTCGGCCAGGTGCTGGGTGGTGAGGGTGTGCAGCCAGGAGATGCGGTCCGCCCCGGGCACCGCGATCACCCCCCGGTGGGAGCGGTCCACCAGGCCGACCTCGGTGTCGAGCAGTCGTTGCTCGCGCATCGGGTCGCCGTAGTGGGCGGCCACCCCGCGTACCCCGGCCGCCGCGTGGGCCGGCTCCGGCTGGTCGCGGCTGGCCTCGTCGAGGCGTTCCACGGCGACCGCGCCCGCGATGTCGATCATTCCTGACTCCCGTCTCCACACCGTGCGCAGTTGCCGAAGAAGGAGACATGGCCGATGTCCACCCGGAAGCCGCGTTCCCGCGCCAACTGCTCGGCCAGGGGGCGCATCAGCTCCGGATCCACCTCGTCGATCGCCCCGCACTCCCGGCAGACCAGGTGGATGTGCTGATCCTCACCGGCGGCGTGATAGGTCGGCGACCCGTGCGACAGGTGAGTGTGGGTGACCAGGCCGATGCGTTCCAGCAGTTCGAGAGTGCGGTAGATGGTGGTGATGTTGACCCCGGCGGCCACTTCGCGTACGGCCGTGTGCACCTGCTCCGGCGTGGCATGCCCCAGGTCCAGCACCGCCTGCAGAATCAGCTGGCGTTGCGCCGTCAGCCGGAGGCCACGGGAGCGCAGCAGTTCCGCCAGGGAGGTTTCGGACATTCTCCGATCATAGTTCGGCCGTCTCGGAGGCGTCCGATCGAGACCGCCGCCCCTCTATCCTGCCCAGCTATGGAGGCCACACGGATCGGCGTACTGGGTCGGGGACTGCTGTCGATCGACGAGCCGGTGTTGCGCGGCGACGACCTGGGCGTGCTGCGCGGCGACGGGCTGTTCGAGACCATGCATCTGCGGGGTGGGCGGCCCTGGCTGCTCAAGGAGCACCTGGCCCGGCTGCGGGCCGGTGCCGCAGCGGTGGAGCTGACCCTGCCGGACGACGCGGTCCTGGTCGAGCTGCTGGACACCGTGGCCGCCGGGTGGCCCGGCGAGGTCGAGGGCGCCTTGCGGCTGGTCTGCACCCGCGGGCCCGAGGGGGGCGGGGAACCCACGGTGTACGCCACCCTGGCCGCCGTGCCGGCCGCCGCCCGGCAGGCCCGGCGCGAGGGGGTGCGGGTGGCGACCCTGAATCTGGGGGTACCCGCCGAGGCCCGCCCCGAGTTGGACTGGCTGCCCACCGGGATCAAGTCGACCTCGTACGGGGCGAGCACCGCGGCCCGCCGGTGGGCCGCCCGAGCCGGGGTGGACGACGTGCTCTGGGTCTCCTCCGACGGCTATCTGCTGGAGGGGCCGACCGCCAATCTGCTCTGGTCGACCGGGGACACCCTGTGCACCGTGCCGGCGGCCCGCACCGGCATCCTGCCCGGCACCACGGTCGCCTGGCTGCTGGCCCACGCCACCGAGGTCGGCTATGACCCCGCCGAGCGCATGGTCACCCGGGCCGAGCTGCGGGAGGCCGACGCCGTCTGGCTGGCCTCCTCCGTACGCGGCCTGGTGGAGGTGCTGGTCCTCGACGGGGAGCCGCTGCCCCGCAGCCCGCGTATCCACGCGCTGCGGGAGCTGCTCGGCTTCGAGCTGCCCTGACCCCTCAGCCGGCGACCCGGATGAGGCGGGCGGACAGGTGCGGCGACAGCGGCTGACCCACGGCGGCCATGTCCTGGGCGTACAGCAGGGCGCCCTCGACGATGCCGAACAGGCGGTGACCGGCGGTGACCTCCTTGGCGGTGGCGGTACGCACCACCGCGTCGGTGACGAACTCGATCTGGGTGCCCTTGCGCCGCCCGATGTGCAGCTCCATCACCCCGGTCGGGACGGTCAGCAGGGCCTCCAGTTCGTCCGTGACCCGGTCACCGTCGAACACCGGTCGCCACCAGCCGACCTCCCGTCCCGCCGGGCGCACCGGGCGGGACTCTTCGTCGAGCAGCCACGCCCGGGACTCGTACGACAGGAAGGGTCGGCCGTCGTGGCTGATCCGGATCTCCTGGGCGTAGTCGAAGTCCTCGATGGTGGGGAAGCCGCCCCGGCCCCGGCCGCGCCACACCCCGACGTACGGCAGCAGGCCGTCCAGGGCCGGATGCAGCTTGGGCCCCACCCGCAGGTCGTGACTCTCCTCGAAGGGATACGGATCGACCGGCGGGGCGTTCAGCCACGGCGGCGGTGCCAGCGGGTTGTCGTCACTCATCACTTGCCTCTTGAGATGCGCACGGCCAGATAGATCAGGCCACCGGCGAGCGCGCCCAGGCCGGCGACCAGCAAGCTGACGAACCCGATCTCGGTGACCATCGGCCTCATCCTATGCTGGCCCCATGGCCCGCACTCTCGTCGTCAAGGCCACCGCCGGAGCGGACGGCCCGGAGCGGTGCGCCCAGGCCTTCACGGTGGCGGCCACGGCCGCCGCCGCAGGTGTGCCCGTCTCCCTCTGGTTGACCGGGGAATCCACCTGGTTCGCGCTGCCGGGGCGGGCGCAGGATTTCGAGTTGCCGCACTCCGCGCCGCTGGCCGAACTGCTGCACGTGATCCTCACCACTGGGACGGTGACCGCGTGCACCCAGTGTGCGGCCCGCCGGGACATCGGCCCGGACGACGTGATCCCGGGCGTCCGGATCGCCGGGGCGGCCGTGTTCGTGGAGGAGACGATGGCCGAGGGAGCCCAGGCGCTCGTCTACTGACCCGGGGCCGCCGTAAGGCCGGACCGGCTGCTGTGGACATCGACCTCGGCAACACGGGAGAACCTGCCCGACAACTCCGACATATGCCTACGATTCGGGTGTGGACGAGGCGATCGAGCAGTTCTTTGCCAGCTTGCCGGCTCGCGGCCCCCAGGAGATGCGCAGCTCGCTCGCCGGCACCCTGCGGATCGACCTCTCCGACGGCGAACGCACAGAGCACTGGGTGCTCCGGCTGCGACCGGGTGTCATCGAGGTCGAGCGGGGACCGGCCGAGGCCGATTCCATCTGGTACTGCAGCGTGGATCTGTTCGACCGGTTGGTGACCGGACGGGCCGAGCCCCTGGCCGCGCTGTTTCGCAACGAGTGCAGCTTCAGCGGCAGGGTCCCGATGTTCCTGATCCTGCGGCGGTTGTTTCCCTCCGCGCCAGGCGTCCAGGATCCCCGCACGAGGGCCCGCGAGCAGGCCGGGACGGCACAGTGAAGGAACTGGTCAGCATCCTGGACGGCAACACCTTCCTGGTCAGCGACCGGGGTGGGGACATCGAGCCCTCCCTCGACTTTCCGACCGGCCTGTTCGCCTTCGACACCCGGTTCCTCTCCACCTGGCTGCTGCTGCTCGACGGCGAGCGGCTACAGCCCCTGTCCGTCGAAGACGATGAGACCTATCGGACCCGCTACTACCTCGTGCCGGGCGAACCCAGCCACTTCCTGGACACGAAGGTCTCCATCATCCGCAGCCGGGCCATCAGGGACGGCTTCGACGAGGAACTGACCGTGTTGAACCACTCCGGCCAGGAGATGGCCTTCACCGTCCGCATGGAGATCGCCGCCGACTTCGCCGACCTGTTCGAGATCAAGAACGTCCAGCCCAAACAGGGCAGCCAGACTGTCAGGATCGAGGATGATGCGCTACGGCTGAGCTACCGCCGGGAGGCCTTCCACCGCGAGACCCTGGTGCGCAGCAGCACCCCGGTCGCGGTCGACAAGGAAGGCATGACCTTCTCGATCCGGATCGAGCCGCACGGAGAGTGGACCACCCGGCTGAAGACCTCCACGGTGATCTACGGCGCGCGGGGCGAGGATATCCGCAATCGACTGCCGTTGGCCGGCGGCCGCAGCACGGCGGCCATCCAGGCCGAACACGAGGAGATCATCGCCAACGCCCCCAAGCTCAGCGCCAGCAGCAGCCCCCTGGCCGCCGCGTACCGGCGCAGCCTGGAGGATCTGGCCTCGCTACGGTACGAGTCGATCACCCTGAGGGTCCGGTTGATGGCCGCCGGGTTGCCCTGGTTCATGACCCTGTTCGGCAGGGACAGCCTCATCACCTCGCTTCAGGTGCTGCCCTTCCTGCCGGACATCGTTCCGCCCACCCTGATGATGTTGGCCGGGTTGCAGGGGTTCCGGGTCGACGACTTCCGCGACGAGGAGCCGGGCAAGATCCTGCACGAGCTGCGCTACGGCGAGTCCGCCGGATTCGAGGAGCAGCCCCACTCGCCGTACTACGGCTCGGCCGACTCCACCCCCCTGTTCGTGATCCTGCTCGACGAATACGAGCGATGGACCGGCGACAGCGGGCTGATCAAGGAACTGGAGTACCCCACCCGGCTGGCGCTGGACTGGATCGACACGTACGGCGACCTGCTCGGTACCGGCTACCTCTGGTACGAGACCCGCAACGACCGCAACGGGCTGGAGAACCAGTGCTGGAAGGACTCCTGGGACGGCATCTCCTACGCGGACGGGCGGCTACCCGGCTTCCCCCGGGCCACCTGCGAACTCCAGGGCTACGCCTACGACGCCAAGCGGCGCGGCGCCCGGCTGGCCCGGCTGTTCTGGAACGACCCGCAGTACGCCGACCGGTTGGAACGGGAGGCCGCCGCGCTCAAGGAACGGTTCAACCGGGACTTCTGGCTGCCGGACCGGGAGTACTACGCGCTGGCGCTGGACCGCGACGGCACCCCGGTGGACGCCCTCAGCTCCAACATCGGGCACCTGCTGTGGAGCGGCATCGTCGATGAGTCGAAGGCCGGGCGGATCGCCGAGCACCTGCTGGGACCGCGACTGTTCTCCGGGTGGGGGGTCCGCACCCTCGCCGACGACCAGGGTCGGTACAACCCGATCGGATACCACGTCGGCACGGTCTGGCCCTTCGACAACTCCCTGATCGCCTGGGGCCTGTGGAAGTACGGCTTCCGCGATGAGGCCGCCCGGATCTGCGAGTCGATGCTCGCCGCCTCGCACTACTTCAACGGCCGACTGCCGGAGGCCTTCGCCGGCTACGAACGCGACCTGACCGACTTCCCGGTGCAGTACCCGACGGCGTGCAGTCCCCAGGCCTGGTCGGCGGGAACCCCTCTGCTGCTGCTGCGGATCCTGCTGGGGCTGGAACCCGAGGACGAGCACCTGATCATCGACCCGTACCTGCCGCAGGGGATGGGTCGGGTGGAACTGCTGGACATCCCCGGCCGCTGGGGTCGGGTGGACGCCCTGGGTC
This sequence comes from Micromonospora sp. NPDC047134, assembly GCF_040643455.1. NCBI lineage: Bacteria > Bacillati > Actinomycetota > Actinomycetes > Micromonosporales > Micromonosporaceae > Micromonospora > Micromonospora sp. NPDC047134. The sequence goes on along the minus strand of NZ_JBEYUI010000008.1, from coordinate 92,129 downwards.
GCAGCCACCGCCGCGACGACAGGTGAGGGCGGGTACCCCTCAGCCGGCACACCCCACGGTGGCCGAGACGACCGTCCTGTCCGAGTGCAGTTGGACGAGCATGGCCACCCCGTTGCTGCGGTAGGCGTACACCTCGTCGGTGGCCACCACTGGGGTGCCGCCGGCCAGCGGGGCCAGGGCGGCCTGCGGTGACCGGTCGGTCGCCGGGGCGGTGCCGCGCAGGGTACGTGCGGTCTCGCCTCCGGGGCAGGTGGCCTGCACCGCCTCGGTCGGGTCGGTGACCGTGGCGCCGAGGGCGGCCAGCGCCCGGGCCAGCGCGTTCGACTCCGTGCTCGCCGCGGTCCCCGGCAGCAGCGTCCCGGGCAGGGCGTCGACCGGGCGGCAGCCCGTCTCCGCGCTCAGCCGCACCCAACCCTCGGCGGCGGCACGGCCCTGGACGGTGACGAACTCCCCCGCGTCCGCGCGCAGCCGGGGACCCTCCGGGGTGAGCCGGACACCGGCCCGCCAGTCCGAGGGCAGTCCGTCGGCGATCCGTTCCAGCAGGGCCCGTTCCTCACCCGGCGGCACGGCCAGCTCCATGTGACTGCGCAGGATCGCGCCCTCGGCGAACGGGGTTACCCGACAGCCCCGCTCGACCTCCGGTGGCGCCAGCGCGTACACCGTGCCGGAGGCCGCCGCGGCCAGCTCGCCGATCGCGGCCTCGACCCGCGAGGCCGCCTGGGCCAGGGTGCGCTGCTCGCGGACGGTGGGCGGATCGTTGCGGGCCGAGTACCAGGTCAGACCGGCCAGCAGCACCGCCCAGGCCACGGTCGCCACGACCAGCCACCGCGGCCAGCGGCTGCCGGGCTCCGGTGGCGGAGGGCCGGCGGGAGGGGCGTACCCCGTCTGGGCTGCACTGCTCACCGAGCCATGGTGTCACGCGGATCCTCGGGGGGCGTGGCCAGCCGGTAGCCGACCCCGCGGACGGTCTGCACCTGGGGGCCGCCGGTCAGGGCCCGCAGCTTACGCCGCAGTCGCTTGATCGCGGAATGCAGGATCGCGGTGTCGCCGAGGTAGGCCCCACCCCACACGGAGGCGAACAGCCGCTCGTAGCTCCACAGGCTTATCGGTGGGCTGGCCAGCCTGGCCAGCAACTCCCGCTCGGTACGGGTCAACCCCACCGGTACCCCCTGCCAGGTGACCAGGTGCCCGGCGCGGTCGATCACCAGATCGGCCCAGCCGCCCACCGCCCCGGGTCGGATCTCGGCGGCTGCTACCTCCGCCGGGTCGGGCTCCCCCGGCGGCTCGGGGAACATCGCCCGCAGTTGGGCCAGGTCGGCGCAGATCACCACCGGGCCCACCCCGTCGAGTCGTTGCACCACCCGCTGCCGGACAGCGGCATCGCTGCTGACGCAGACCAGGATCGGGATCTCCATTCCGGACACGCTGCCTCCCCGAAAGCCCGCGCTGACCTGCGACTTCCCACTAATCGACAATGACGGCCACCGATGGCTTCGCCCGCTCAGCCTAACGGTCAGGATCGCGCCACGTCACTGACCGAGTACTGACTGACGCCTTCCATTGATCACTGATCGTCGGCGCAGAAGCATGACTCTCAGCGGCCGGGCACCACCAGTCACCCACACGTCCGACCGCTCCGCGGCGTCAGGCTCCGACCCGCGGGTGCCCGTCCCCGATCGGGACGACGAAGTGGGGGAGGAACCTTTGTTCACACGACCATCCGCACGATCAACCTGGTGGCGGGCAGTGGCGGTGTCGACCGCCGCCCTGCTGGCCTGCACCGCCCAACCCGCGGTCGCCGCGGCGGCACCACAGCCGTCGCAGCGGGCCACGGTCGACCAGGCCCTGCTGGACCGCTTCGCCACCACCGACAGCACGGCCTTCCTGGTCTACCTGCGGGAGACCGCACCCCTGGCCGAGGCCGCCAAGGCCCGCGACGCCGACGACCGGGCCCGTACGGTGCACCGGCTGCTCACCAGCACCGCCGATCGCAGTCAGGCCGACCTGCGCGAACTGCTCGACGATCGAAAGGTGCCGCACACCGCGTACTGGATCGCCAACGCGATCCGGGTGGAGGGCGACAAGGCGTTGCTCGACGAGATCGCCGGTCGGCCCGAGGTGTCCCGGATCGCGCCGAGTCGCAGCTACCCCCTGCTGCTGCCGACCTCCAGCGAGGCGACCCGGGCCCGTACCGCCGCCGTCGAATGGGGGCTGACCAACATCGGCGCGCCCCGGGTCTGGGAGGACTTCGGCGGCCGCGGTGAGGGCATCGTGGTGGCCAACATCGACAGCGGGGTGCAGTACGACCACCCGGCCCTGGTCGCCTCCTACCGGGGCAACCTGGGCGGCGGCTTCGACCACGCGTACAACTGGTTCGACCCGGCCGGGGTCTGCACCGGCACCGCGCCCTGCGACAACAACGACCACGGCACCCACACCATGGGCACGATGGTCGGCGACGACGGCGCCGGCAACCAGATCGGGGTGGCACCGGGGGCCAAGTGGATCGCCGCGAAGGGTTGCGAGGCCCGCAGCTGCTCCGACGCCTCCCTGCTCGCCTCCGGCCAGTGGGTGCTCGCCCCGACGGACGCCAACGGCCAGAACCCCCGGCCGGATCTGCGCCCCGACATCGTGAACAACTCCTGGGGCGGTGACGGCGGGGACCTCTGGTACCAGCAGACCATCGCCGCCTGGCGGGCCGCCGGGATGTTCCCGGTCTTCTCCTCCGGCAACGACGGCCCGAGCTGCGGCAGCGCCGGCTCCCCCGGCGACAACTCGAACGCGTACGCGGTCGGGGCCTACGACGTGAACGACAACATCGCCAGCTTCTCCGGTCGGGGCTCCGGCACCGCCCTGATCAAGCCGAACATCGCCGCCCCCGGCAGCGGGGTGCGCTCCAGCGTCCGCAACGGGGGGTACGCCTCGTTCAGCGGCACCTCGATGGCCGCTCCGCACGTCTCCGGCACGGTGGCCCTGATGTGGTCCGCCGCGCCCAGCCTGCGCGGGGACGTCACCGCCACCGAGGAGTTGCTGGACCGCACCGCCCGCGATGTCGACGCCACCACCTGCGGCGGCACCCCGGCCGACAACAACGTCTTCGGCGAGGGCCGGTTGGACGCCTACGCGGCCGTACGCGACGCCCCTAGGGGCCCGATCGGTCGGGTCACCGGCCGGGTGACCGACGCGGCCGACGGGGACCCGATCGTCGGTGCCACCGTGACCGACGGCACCCGCAGCATCACCACCGGCCCGGACGGTCGGTACGCGCTGAGCGTTTCGGCCGGCGAGATCACCCTGACGGTCAGCGCCTACGGCTACACCGGACAGACCGCCACGGTCACCGTCGCCGAGGGCGGCGCGGTCACCCGCGACTTCGCCCTGACCGCCAACCCCACGGTCACCGTGCAGGGCAAGGTCACCGACGGTTCCGGTCACGGCTGGCCGTTGTACGCCCGGATAGAGGTGGCCGGCCGACCCGGCGGGCCGGTCTTCACCGACCCGGTGACCGGGCGCTACTCCTTCACCGTGCCGGGTGGCACCTCGTACCGGCTGACCGTCACCGCGCGCTACCCCGGCTATCAGACCGTCACCCGTGAGGTGGCCGTGGCCGGGCAGAACGTCACCGCCAACGTGGCCGTACCGGTCGAGGCGGGCTGCGTCGCGGCAGGCTACACCGGCAGCTTCAGCACCCCCCTGCTGACGCAGAGCTTCGACGGCACCACCGCGCCCCCGGGCTGGACGGTGACCAACCGCACCGCCTCCGGCGGGTGGGTCTTCACGGACGCCCGCTCACGCGGCAACCTGACCGGCGGCTCGGGCGGGTTCGCCATCATCGACAGCGACGCCCTGGGCAGCGGCAACACCCAGGACACCGACCTGGTCACCCCGCCGCTGGCGTTGTCCGGGGTCAGCGCGCCGGTGCTGCGCTTCCGCAGTGACTGGCGGGCGGTCGGCGTCACCGACACGGCCGACATCGACGTCTCCACGGACGCCGGGGCCACCTGGACCAACGTCTGGCACCAGACCTCCAGCCGTCGCGGCCCCCGGGTGGAGGAGGTGCCGCTGACCCCGGCCGCCAACGCCGAGTCCGCCCTGGTCCGCTTCCGGTTCAAGGGCACCTTCGCCTGGTGGTGGCAGGTGGACGACGTGGAGCTGGTCAACCGGGAGTGCACCCCGGTGCCGGGCGGACTGGTGGTGGGCAACACCACCGACCGCAACACCGGCGAGGCGATCAACGGGGTGAACGTGGCCAGTGTCCACCAGCCCGAGGACCGAGCGGTGTCGGCGGCCACCCCGGAGGACGAGGCCCAGCCGGACGGCTTCTACTGGATCTTCTCGACCCTGACCGGTACCCATCCCTTCACCGCCAGCCGGACCCCGTACCAGCCGGTGACGAAGGATGTCGCCGTGGTCTCCGACGGGGTGAAGCGGGCCAACTTCGCCCTCGGCGCCGGCCGGTTGACGGTCAGCCCGACCACCATCGAGTCGCATCAGCGACACGGGGTGGTGCGGACCACCAAGGTGACCGTCCGCAACACCGGCAGCGCACCGGCAGCGGTCGACCTGCTGGAGCGGTCCGGCGAGTTCGAGCTGCTCAACCAGGGTGGGGCAGCCCTGGTCGAGCAGAAGATGAAGGGCATCAGCAAGGCCCGCACCGGTATCGCGTACGGCGGGGCCGCCCCGGAGTCCGGCACCCGGGCCGCGGACGACGCCTGGAGTGACATCGCCCGACTGCCGGCCGCGGTCTACGACAACTCGGCGGCCTGGCTGGACGGCAAGGTCTACTCCGTCGGTGGCGGTGGCAGCACCGGCACCGAGCGCAAGGCATGGGTGTACGACCAGGGAGCCAACGCCTGGAGCGCCCTGCCCGATCTGCCGGTGGCCCGGTCCAAGCCGGCCACGGCTGCGATCAACGGCAAGCTGTACGCGATCGGTGGCTGGGGTGCCGGTGACGGCACGGTCGCCACGGTCGACGTCTTCGACCCGGCCGCCGGAACCTGGAGCACCGTCCCGGGTGCCACCAACCCGGCCCCGGTCGCCGCGGCCGGCACGGCGGTGCTCGGTGGCAAGGTCTACCTGGTCGGCGGCTGCGCCGATGCCACCTGCACGGACAGCGACCGGTTGGTGATCTTCGACCCCGCTACGAGTTCCTTCCGTACCGGTGCCGCCTATCCCCACCCGGTGTCCTGGCTGTCCTGCGGCGGGATCGGTTCCTCGGTCTACTGCGCCGGTGGTACGGGCAGCACCGAGTACACCGACGCCTACCGGTACGACCCGACGGCCGACTCCTGGAGCCCGCTGCCCAGCCTTCCGCTGGAGCTGTGGGGTTCCCAGTACGCCGCCGCCGGTGGCCTGCTGGTGCTGGCCGGTGGGGTGACCGCCGGGTCGACCACGGTCACCAACCGCACGGTCGGCTTCGATCCGGTCACCGGGGCCTGGCGTGATCTGCCGAACGCCAAGTTCGCCCGGTACCGGGGTGCCGCCGCCTGCGGGGCGTACAAGATCGGTGGTTCGCCCAGTTCCTTCGTGGGCAGCGCGGACAGTGAGCGCCTCGGTGGCCTGGAGCTCTGCGCGACCGCGGCGGATCTGCCCTGGTTGAGCAGTTCACCGAGCACCTTCACGCTGGCCCCGGGGGCCTCGAAGACGGTGACGGTGACCCTGGACGCCACCACGGAGGCGGGGGTGCTCCAACCGGGTCGGTACACCGGTGAGCTGGCGATCACCTCCGACACCCCCTACCCGGTCACCCCGGTCTCGGTGGAGATGAACGTGTCGCCGCCGAACAGCTGGGGCAAGATCCAGGGCACGGTCACGGGCACCACCTGCGGCGGGGTCACCGTGGGGATTCCGGCCATCGTCCGGGTGAACCTGATCTCGGCGGGCACCGGCACCACCCTGACCGCGGACGCCTCCGGCAAGTACGCCTGGTGGCTGCCGCGCGGCCGGTACGAGGTGATCGTCGCCAAGGACGGGTGGGTGCCGCAGGTGCAGCGCCACCAGATCGAGGCCGGCATCGTGGGCACCCTGAACTTCGCCCTCGAACCGACCTCCAACTGCACCAGAGCAACCGGAATCTGATCCGACACATCCTGGTGGCCGCCGGTCGTGCATCGACCGGCGGCCACTGCTTTCGCGGCAGTCGGGCCGGTTCGTGGTAGTCGCTGCCTCGTCGGGCGGTCCAGCCCGTTGGTAACGGTCAAGGCCGCCCGATGGGCCTTTGGGGGACAGGCCCCTTCCGTACCCAGAAGTGATTCATCAGCAGGCCGATCACCTGGTCAGGAAAGTGGCCGGGCGCATCGACCGGCAGCCCACCCATCCAGCTTCGCCCCGATCATTTGCGGACGTGCGGCACCGGCAGGGCATTCCCGGGTGGTCCGATCGGGCGAGAATGATCACCCTCCTTGGCGATCCGCCTAACATCACTTAGCGTTATCAGCAGGCCTCCAACGCGAACCCCCCTCACATCCCCTGCTGCCTGCGAATCGACCCCCAATGCCCGAAGTAATCCTGACCGCGACGATTGCTGTGAGTAGTCTCGTGCTGCTCCTCATAGTCGCTTCCTTCGGGTACGGCTTTCTCCGCCCGGCGGTGGGCTACCAGCCCCGGCACGCGGCCCGCCCGCCCCGCTTCGGGCCGGTACGCCCGGATGAGGTGGCCATCCTGATCGCCTGCCGCAACGGCGCCGCCACGATCGCGGCGACCGTACGCGCCGCCCGGGCCACCGGCAGCGACGTGTACCTGGTCTCGGACGACTCCTCGGACGACACCGCCGAACTCGCCGCCCAGGCCGGCGCCTGGGTGCTGCCGTTGCTGCAGAACGTCGGCAAGCCGGCCGCCCTGCACACCGCGTACGAGACCTTCGAACTCGGCCGCCGCTATCGCGCGGTGGCCATCCTCGACGACGACGTGGTGATCGCGCCGGACTTCGTCACCGAGGCCTTGGACAAGCTGACCGACGAGGTCAGCATCGTGGTGGGACACAACGCCACCTGGTGGCCGCCGGAGCGACGGTGGAACCCGTGGCTGGCCAAGCGGGCCTACAGCTACTGGATGTACCAGGCGGTGATCCGCCGGATCCAGAGCCACTTCAACGTCATGAACTGCATCTCCGGCTCGAACTCCGTCTACCGGACCGAACTGCTGGACGAGGTGCTGCCCACCCAGCCCCCGTACATCGTCGACGACACCTACTGGGTGCTGGAGACCCACCGGCGCAACCTGGGCCGGGTGGTCTACGCGCCCCGCGCCCTGGCCCACCTCCAGGACCCCACCAACCTGCGCGACTGGTACCGGCAGAACCTGCGGTGGATGTGGGGCACCTTCCAGGGGGTCATCGGCCACCGGGTGGGCCGGTACGCCACCCGCTTCGACTACGCGTACGTCCTGCTGATGGCGCACTGGCTGCTGTACGTCGCCGGTGGTCCGCTGACCCTGTGGCTGATCGCCACCGCCGGGCCGGGCCTGCTGCCCGGCCTGCTGTTCCTGCTGATCGGCCAGGGCATCTGGGTGGGCATCGCCGCCTGGCGACTACGCCACTGGCAACTCCCACTCTTCCTGCCCGTGATCATCGTCGCTGACCTGTTGTACCGGGTGATCCTGGTGCACGCCCTGGTGAAGGCGATCCGTCAACCCACGGTCGATCGATGCGTCTGGGACTCCCCGGCGCGCATCGCCGTCGGGGCCAAGGGATGAGGGAGGTGAGAACATGTCCGCGAACCAGGACCTCCCGCTGACCGGCGCGTCTACCGCCGCCGTCGGCCTGGTCGGCAGCATCCTGCTGGGGCTGGGTGCCCTGCTGGTGACCGTCGCCAACTGGGGCGCCAAGGCCCGGCGCAAGGTCAGCTGATCGAGCGAGCGCCAGCCTGAGGTGCAAGAACCACAGACGGTACGGCCGTCGGGACGCCCCCGGCGGCCGTACCCGTTCCCAGCTCCGTCTTCAGCTCACGGCCGACGCAGCCAGGTCCCCGGATCAGTCACGAACACACCCTTGCCCTGCCGCCGTTCGATGACTTCAAGCGCCTCAAGCCGGATGTAGACCTGCTGGATCGTGGATGCGCCAACTCGATGTATCTCGCAGAGCTGCGCAATCGACGGAAGCTTCTCGCCCGGCTTCAATTTGCCGCTCTCGACATCCGACATGATCGCGTTGGCGATCCTCAGGTAATCCGGTGTGGCAGGCATGGCGCTCCTCGCGTGGCTCTTGGATTCGATCACGTCTTCACGCAGTTCGACAAGCCGACGCCCAGGTGCCTTGACTTATGCGTGTTATGCGCATAAGTTGGCTGTCGAGCGCTCCTCGCGTGGCAACGAGCAGAGCTCAGTCCCCCAGTCGGGGTGGACCGCCCTTCCGGTCCACCCCGACACCCCCTCGTTCTCGATGGGCTGTGGAGCTGTGGCAGTCCAGCTGTCGCTACCCCTGGAGAAAGCACAGCTGAGCTGCCACAGCTCCCCCGACACCGACCCAGCCAGCCAGCCAGCCAGCCGGAGAGAGGTGATTTACATGCGGGAGGTCGGCGGTGACGAGCGGGCTCGCTTCGTCGTACACCTGACCATCCGGGCGGCCGACCTGCCGGCCGCTCACCTGCTGGCTCGCGCCCTCACCCGCTCCCTGGGGTTCCTGCCCGAGGTGGTGACCGGCGAGACGACGATCTCGGTGGAGGGCGCGCCGGACGTACAGCATCAGGTGTTCTGTGACCGGTCGATGGGTCGGGACCGGCGCTGTCTGCTGCGGCCCGGCCACGGCGGCGGTTGTTCCCGCCACCTGCTCCGCCCGCTGCCCCGCTGACCGGCGCCGCTCTGGGTGCGTTTCTTGTCGTCGGGGCAGCAACAAGTGCACCCGGCGATCCTCGCCGGGGCCGGGAATGGCGCGTGGCCCGGTCCCCCACGGATCAGGGGAGCCGGGCCACGCGGCCGGTGGTTCGTGGGTCAGTCGGTGACCGTTACGGTCACCTCGTTGACGCCCCGGTTGGCGGTGACGGCGATGTCGCCGTTGCCGTGGCGGGACAGCGCCCGCAGGGTCCAGTTGCCGGGGGCGGCGAAGAACCGGAACTGACCGGCCTGCGAGGTCACCACCTCGGCGGTGAACTCACCGGTCGAGTCGAGCAGACGGACGTACGCACCCGGCACCACCTCGTCCTGCGCGGAGCGGACGACACCGGTGATGACGGTTTCCTTCTCCAGGTCGATGCTGGCGGGCAGGGGTGCCGCCTGATCCGGGGCGGCGCAACCGGCCGCGGTGGGTGCGGTCATCTCAGGCCTCCCCCGGCTCATCGCCGAGCGCGATCGGCACACCGATCAGCGAGCCGTACTCGGTCCACGAGCCGTCGTAGTTCTTCACGTTGGGGTGGCCGAGCAGCTCCTGAAGGACGAACCAGCTGTGCGAGGAGCGCTCGCCGATCCGGCAGTACGCGATGGTCTCCTTGCCGTCGTCCAGCCCCGCCTCGCCGTAGAGCTTGCGCAGCTCGTCATCGGACTTGAAGGTGCCGTCCTCGTTGGCCGCCTTGGACCACGGCACACTGATCGCGGTCGGGATGTGGCCACCCCGCTGCGCCTGCTCCTGGGGCAGGTGGGCGGGGGCCAGCAGGCGACCGGCGTACTCGTCGGGGCTGCGCACGTCGACCAGGTTCTTGGTGCCGATCGCGGCGACGACCTCGTCGCGGAAGGCCCGGATGCTGTTGTCCGGCTCGCTGGCGACGTACTGGGTGGCCGGGCGGGTCACGGTGTCCTTGACCAGGGGCCGGGCGTCCAGCTCCCACTTCTTGCGACCGCCGTCGAGCAGCTTGACGTCACCGTGGCCGTAGAGCTTGAAGTACCAGTACGCGTACGCGGCGAACCAGTTGTTGTTACCGCCGTAGAGGATGACGGTGTCGTCGTTGCTGATCCCCTTCTCGGAGAGCAGCGCCTCGAACTGGGCCTTGTTGACGAAGTCCCGACGGATCGGGTCCTGCAGGTCGGTCTTCCAGTCGAGCTTGATGGCGCCGGCCAGGTGGCCGGTGTCGTAGGCCGAGGTGTCCTCGTCGACCTCGACGAAGACGACGCCCGGGGCGTCGAGGTTCTTCTCGGCCCATTCGGCCGAGACGAGTGCGGTGTCGCGACTCATCAGATCACTCCCTGGTGAGGATGGTGTGGTGAGCCAGCGCGCGGAGGTCTGGGATGTTGAAGTTTGTCGCACCACGCGCGGGACCCAGAGCTAGGAACGGATCACGGGTTTGTGCGACGGCGCCGCTGCCGGGCGTCCGGTGAGGTGCACCGGGATAGAGGTACGCAAACCCCGAGTGCCGATTGGCCGCTATGCGGCCGGAAGCAGCCCCGCCGTCAGATGACGGGGCGACACAGGCAGGTGGCCACGCGGCACAGGTCGACCGCGCGCCGTTTGGTGAGGAGCGTCCCCATGAGCACGGAGCCTACCAGCGATCCCAGTTTTCTCCAGGGGCCCGACCAGCATCCGGGATGCTGAGCCCGAGGTCAGCCCACGGAATTGATCGGCACGTCTCGCGCGTCCGCGGTCACCGTCAGGCCCTGGGGCTGCGGGACCACCTCCCGGACGGTGAGCTGGAAGGGCAACTCCGGCAGGGGTACCTCGATCGAGATGCTGCGGGCGAAGTTGTTCAGCAGGGTACGGGCCAACGGGGCGGTGGGCAGCCCTTCGGCGTCCAGGTCGGCGAATCGCAGGGCGATCTTGCCCTCCTCGCTGACCACGATGTCGGCGACCCCGGTGACGGTGAGCTGTTGGCCGAGGACCTCCAGGGGGGCGGTGACGGCGAGCTGCCCGTTGCGTTCGCCGAGCACCAGTCCTTCCCGGTTCAGCAGGGCGGCCAGGCTCTGGTAGCTGATGGTGGCCGTGCCGTTGACCGTCTCGGCCACCACGTCGCCCTGACCGGTACGCAGGGTCTGCAGCGAGGCCCGGACGTTGTGGGCGTCCACGTCGAGGCTGGGCAGGGAGACCGCGTCGCCCTGCACCGCGCCCTGCACGTCGCGCATCCGGATGGTGATGCGCTCGTACCGCCCGTCCAGGACCTGGGTGAGGAAGGGGAAACCACCCACCTCCACCTCCGGCGGCGAAGACTGGGCGTTCTGCCGGGCGACCTGTTCGCGGACCTCGTCGGCGATGGTGCGCTCGGCCACCCCGGCCGCCACCCGGTCGGCGATGAAGATCAGCCCGGCCAGGACCAGCAGCAGGACGACGAACCCGATCAGTAGCTTGCGGCCGCGTCGCCGCGGTCGCCGTCCGGACGTCTGCTCGTGGTCCACGCCGCCTCCTTGGCTTCCCGTACGCCGTCTCGTCTTTCCGTACGCCGTTGCCCGCGCACGGTGGTACCCGAAGCCCGTTTCACTCAATCACGCCCTCGGCGCGACCGGTCACAGCAGCAGCCGACACATCAGGTAGGCCGCCGGTGCCGCCATAGCCAGGGCGGCCAGGGGCCCCTGCACGTGCTGGGCCGCCCAGGCGGTGGGGGGTTCCCCCGCCATCAGCCGACCGGCCTCGGCGTAGCTGACCGCCAGGTCGGCCAGTACGGCGACGACCGCCGCGACCAGCCCGAGGATCGCGGCCCGGGTGGGGGTGAAGGGGGTGACCAGGTAGCTGCCGAGCACCGCGCCGAACAGGGTGCCCACCATCGCACCACCGACCACCCCGGCGGCTCCCCGGGGCACCTGGGGTGCCAGCCGGGGCCAGGCGGCGAAGGCGTCCGTCGCGCGGGCAATCGCCACCGCTACCGCGCCCGCGGTCAGGCAGACGACGATGGCCTGGGTGCCGGCGGGAATCCGGCTGAGCACGATCAGGGTGGCGAAGGCCACCGCCCCGAACATGATGGTGGCCGTGGTCCGCAGGGAGTCCATGACCCGCACCCGGTCCACCCGGCGCACCAACTGCCCCAGCACGGCTACCAGCACCGCGCCGATGGCGATGAGGAACAGTGGCCCGATCCGGGGGGTGGCACTGCGTACCGCGATCACGTCGGCGGTCAGGGCGGTCAGGGCGCCGACCCCGAGCACCACCGCCACCGCCGGTGGCCGGGTGACCATCGTCCAGCCCAGCACGAACAGCAGTTGCACCGTGAGCACCACGATGGTGAAGGGCAGCCGGTGGTCGGGCCCGGCGGTGTACGCGCCGAGGACCAGGCCCAGCCCGAGCAGGAGGGCGAACCCGGCGATGGCGAGGGAGAGTTGCCGGCTAACCTCGACCGGCGGCTCGGTCTCCTCCTCGTCCTCATCGTCGAGGGCCTCGTCTGAGCGGCGTGCCGAGCCGCCACGGCGCAGGCGTCGGGGGCCGCCGGAGCGACGACGGTCGTCGTTGGCCACGGCCGGGCCGGCCGACGGTGCCGCACCACCGCCTGGGGGCAGGTCGTCCGCCCAGGGCTCGCGGCCGGTCTCGGGTGAGCTGGAGGGAACCACCCACCGATCGTGCCAGACCGGGCCGTCAACGCGGGTGTCCCGGTTTCCGCCAGGTTAAAACCTGGGCCGCAACCGGGGGCAGATAGGGCGAACAGGAAATCACGCCCCAGCTCCGCGCAGCCGATCAGTTACGCTCTTGCCGAAACCCGCCCGTCAGCGACGCCGGGACCCACGGATGTTCCCAGCGCCATATCCGTCAAGGAGTGCCGCTGGTCGCGCGCGGCCGCACGGGGCCGCCGGGACGGAGGTGATCGTGGAGATCCTGCTGCTGGTTACCGCACGCGCAGGCGAACCATCCGCAGTACTGCCGGCACTGGACCTGCTGCCGCACTCGGTGCGCACCGCACCTCGCGACGTCCGTACCCTCGTTGCCGGCCCGAGCCCGGACGCTGTCCTGGTCGACGCCCGGTCCGAGTTGAGCGAGGCGCGGGCCACCTGTCGGATGCTGCACGCGACCGGGCTCGGCGTACCGCTGGTGGCGGTGGTGACCGAGGCCGGGTTGATCGCGTTGAACGCCGACTGGGGGGTCGACGACGTCATCCTCGCCTCCGCCGGTCCCGCCGAGGTCGAGGCCCGGCTGCGGCTGGCGGTCGGCCGACTCAGCAACGCGACCGCCGGGGTGGGCGGTTCCATCCGGGCCGGCGAGCTGATGATCGACCCGGACACCTACGCCGCGAAGCTCAAGGGTCGCCCGCTGGACCTGACCTACAAGGAGTTCGAGCTGCTCAAGTTCCTCGCCCAGCACCCGGGCCGGGTCTTCACCCGGGACCAGTTGCTGCGCGAGGTCTGGGGGTACGACTACTTCGGCGGCACCCGGACGGTCGACGTGCACGTCCGGCGGCTGCGGGCCAAGCTCGGCTCGGAGTACGAGTCGATGATCGGCACGGTGCGCCAGGTGGGCTACAAGTTCGTCGTGCCGTCCTCGCGTGGCTCGCTGTCCGAGGCCACCGACCCGACCTCGCTCGTCGCCCGCCCGGTCACCGTAGAGGGCTAATTCCCTGTACGCCCCTTTTGGGCAACTCGGTAGTCATATCGTGACTGCCGAGTTGGCCAGTGGGAGGGGGCAGCGGTGCGCGGTTACCAGGGCAGCACGGCCCGGATGCTCGGGATCATCACGGTCGTCGTGGCGGCGGTGCTCGGTTCGGCGTACCTGCTGGGTCGGAGCCTGGTCCCCGATCCACCGCGCCGCGGCTCGGGGGTCACCGTCACCGGCGCGGACCATCCCCAGCACGCCGACCAGTCCGCGACCGCCGAGCCCGACCCCGGCCGCGACCAACTGTCGGAGAGCCCTACGGCCGGGGTTCCCGAGGGGTCGGGACAGGACCCGGACTTCGGTCCGATGGGTACCCGGCTGAGCACCGGCACCAACGAGATCGCGCTGACCTTCGACGACGGCCCGCACCCGGACTACACCCCGCAGGTGCTGGCCATCCTGCGCGAGTACCAGATCACGGCCACCTTCTGCGTGGTCGGACAGAACGCCCAGAGCTACCCGTGGCTGGTCCAGCAGATCGTCGCCGAGGGCCACACCCTGTGCAACCACAGTTGGAACCATGACGTGAGCCTGGGCGCCCGGTCACCGGAGTGGATCCGGGACGACCTGCTGCGTACCAATGCCGCGATCCACGCCGCCGTGCCGGAGGAACCGGTCACCTGGTACCGGCAACCCGGTGGGGCCTGGACCTACCCGGTCATCTCCGCCAGCCGGGAACTGGGGATGACCCCCCTGCACTGGACCCTGGACCCCTCGGACTGGCGGGCCCCCGGCGCGGCCACCATCGCCGGGGTGGTGCTGGCGGAGGCCCGACCCGGATCGATCGTGCTGTTGCACGACGCGGGCGGCGACCGGCAGGGCACCGTCGACGCGCTCTACCGGATCCTGCCCGAGTTGACCGCCCGGTTCGACCTCCAGGCCCTGCCGAAGCACGGCCACGGCACCTGAGGGACCTCCCGGGTCTCCCGCCCTCGGCGGATACCGTTTCGATGATGAGTGAGCAGACACAGACCGGCCAACCCGGAACCCAGGTGAGTCGGCTGGACCGGCTCGATGCCACGCAGATCGCCGAGGTCCTGGCCCTGGCCGGGGCCGCCGGCGACACCGACGGCGCCGACCCGCTGGACGAGCAGATTCTGCTCCGGCTCCGCGACGAGCGGGCCCCGGCGATCCACCTGACCGCCCGCGACGCCGACGGGACCTTGACCGGGTACGTCCACCTGGACACCACCGACCCCGGCTCCGGGATCGGGGTGGGGCTGGTCGTGCATCCGGCGTACCGGCGGCAGGGCACCGGGCGGGCCCTGGCCCGGCAGGCGCTGGCCACCGAGGCCCGGCCACTGCGGGTCTGGGCGCACGGCGACCACCCCTCGGCCGCCGCCCTCGCGGTCGACCTCGACTTCCGTCGGGCCCGGGTGCTCTGGCAACTGCGTAGGCCACTGACCGCAGCCCAGCCCGAACCCCGCCTGCCCGAGGGGGTCACCCTGCGCGCCTTCCGCCCTGGCGCGGACGACGAGGCCTGGCTGGCGCTCAACGCCCTGGCCTTCGCCGACCACCCCGAGCAGGGCCGGTGGAGCGCCGAGGACCTGCGGGTACGCCTGGCCGAGCCGTGGTTCGACCCGGCCGGATTCCTGCTGGCGGTGGAGTCGGCGACCGGCCGGCTACGCGGCTTCCACTGGACGAAGGTGCACGAGCGCCCCGGCTCGGCCCGCCTCGGTGAGGTGTACGTGCTGGGGGTGGATCCCTCGGCGCACGGCGGCGGGCTGGGCCGGGCCCTGACCACGGCCGGACTGAACCACCTGCGGGAGCGCGGCCTGGACCGGGTGATGCTCTACGTCGACGAGTCGAACACCGCGGCCATGGCCCTCTACGAGCGGACCGGGTTCGCCCGCTGGTCCGCCCACGTCAACTACCAGCTCGACTGAGCTGGTCTCAGGTCAGGTAGAACCGGGGTCGGTCCGGGTCGGACAGGTCCAACCGGGGCATGATCGCGGTGGCCGCGTCCCGGGCTGAGGCGGCGCGCGCCACCGCCGCCAGGTCCGGGCAGGCGGCCACCTCACTCAGGGTGACCAGGGTGGGCGGCAGCATGGTCAGCTCACCGGCCCTGGCGCGTTCGCAGGCCTCGCCGGGCCGCATCCAGAGGGTGCGGTCGGCCTCCCGGGAGATGTCCCGGGTCCGTTGTCCCTCCGGCAGCAGAGCCACGAAGAAGTACGTGTCGAACCGGCGCGGCTCGAACTCCGGGGTCACCCAGCGGCTCCACGGCAACAGCAGGTCCGACCGGAGGGTCAGCCCACGGCGGGCCAGCAGTTCGGCGAAGCCGGTACGGCGCTGCTCCAGATCGTCGCGGGCGGCTTCCCAGCCCTCGTCGCTGACATCACCGACCACCCGGCTCGGGTCCGGCCCGGCGAGCAGCACCCCGGCCTCCTCGAAGACCTCCCGGGCCGCCGCGCAGACGACCGCCTGGGCGGCGGCCGGGGTCAGGGCCAGGGTTTCCCCCCAACTCGCCGGCTCCGGGCCCGCCCAGTCCACATGAACGGTGGAGTCCGAGGGGTCCACCCCGCCGCCGGGGAAGGCGTACATGCCGCCGAAGGCCATCGCGGCCACCCGACGGATCAGGTACCCCTCGAAGCCCTCCCGGGCCGGGCGCAGCAACAGCACGGTGGCCGCCACCCGGGGTATCGCCGGCCGGTCGCCACTGGTCGAGAAACGGCGAGCATGTTCCACCACCGCGGGCGGGGCCGGGTAGCCACGGTCTTTCGTCATCGCCAGCAGCCTAGCCGGGGCCGGTCTCGACGGATGGATCAGCCGTACGACCCAGTGGTGATCTTCGGTAGCGTCGATCCATGACTCGTTGGGGCATCCTGGCCACCGGCCACATCGCCGCCCGTTTCGCCGAGGACCTCCGGCTGGTGCCGGGGGCCGAACTGGCGGCGGTCGGCTCACGTACCGCCGAGAGCGCGCAGCGCTTCGCCGACCGGCACGGCGCGGCGCGGGCGTACGCCTCCTGGGAGGAGTTGGCCGCCGACACCGACCTGGACGTGATCTACGTGGCCACCCCGCATGTGGCGCACTACGACGCGGCCCGCACCTGCCTGGCCGCCGGGCGTGCGGTGTTGCTGGAGAAGCCGTTCACCCTGGACCTGCCCACCAGCACCGAGCTGGTCGAGACCGCTCGGGCGGCCGGAGTCTTCCTGATGGAAGCGATGTGGATGCGCTGCAACCCCCTCATCCTGCGGGTCTGTGAGCTGATCGCGGAGGGGGCGATCGGGCGGGTGACCAGCGTACGGGCCGACTTCGGCCTGGCCGGGCCCTTCCCGCCGGAGCACCGGATGCGGGCCCGTGCACTGGGCGGTGGCGCCCTGCTGGATCTCGGCATCTATCCGGTGAGCCTGGCCCACCTGCTGCTCGGGGCACCCCAGCAGGTGCGTTCCTGGGCAAAGCTGGGCCCGGAGGGCACCGACGAGAACACCGCCATGATCCTCGGGTACGACTCGGGTGCCGTGGCCACCCTGAGCTGCGGCATCGTCGGTCCCACCGGGGCCGCCGCCTCGATCACCGGCACCGCCGGACGGATCGACCTGCCCGACCCCTTCTTCCGGCCGGCGGCCGTCCAGCTGCACCGGGAGGGTGCCGAGCCGGAGACCCTGGCCGCCGACCTGGTCGGCTCCGGCTACCAGTACGAGGCCATCGAGGTGCAGCGCTGCCTGGCCGAGGGGTTGACCGAGAGCCCGCTGGTGCCGCACTCCGCCACCCTGGAGATCATGGGGCTGCTGGACGAGGTACGGGCCCAGATCGGGGTCTCGTACCTCTGAGTGGGTGTTAAGAAGGGCCCCCTGTACTACGCGAGGCGTTAACAGGGGGCCCTTCCTTACCGCTCAGCTGAACAGGGGGCGGACCAGGAAGTACATCAGGGCGCCGATCGAACCGGCGGCCGGGAAGGTCAGGATCCAGGCACCGACGATGTTGCCGGCCACCCCCCACCGGACGGCGGAGAGCCGCTTGGTGGCGCCGACACCCATGATCGCCGAGGTGATCGTGTGGGTGGTGGAGATGGGGGCGCCGAGGACCAGGGCGTTGAAGTAGAGCACCCCACTGGCCACCGTCTCAGCCGCGAAGCCCTCCGGAGGCCGCAGGTCGATGATCTTCCGACCCAGGGTACGGATGATCCGCCAACCACCGGCGTAGGTACCGGCCGCCAGCACGGCGGCCGAGGTCCAGAAGGCCCACTCCGGAATGTGGGTGGGATCGCTCTGGTAGCCACCGACGAAGAGGGCGAGCACCACGATGCCGATGGTCTTGGCCGCGTCCTGCATGCCGTGACCGACCGACATGGCCGCCGCCGAGGCGGTCTGGGCCCACCGGAAGCCCCGGTTGAGCTTGCCCGGGTGGCCGTTGCGGAACAGCCACTGCACACCGATCATCACGATGTAGCCGAGGATGAAGCCGACCATCGGCGACAGGATCATCGGGATAATCACGCTCTCGCCGATGCCCTTCCAGAGCACCGTGCCACTGGCCGCGACGGTCGAGCCGACCAGACCACCGATCAGGGCGTGCGAGGAGGAGGAGGGCAGGCCGAAGTACCAGGTGATGAGGTTCCAGACGATCGCGCCGATCACCCCGGCGAAGACGATGCCGAGGCTGGACACCCCGGTCGGCAACTCGACCAGGCCGCTACCGACGGTCTTGGCCACCTCGGCGCCGAAGTGGGCGCCGATGAAGTTGCCGATCGCCGCCATGCCCAGGGCTACCCGGGGGGTCAGGGCCCGGGTGGAGATGCTGGTCGCGATGGCGTTGGCGGCGTCGTGGAAGCCGTTGGTGTAGTCGAACACCAGGGCTACCCCGATCACCGCCAGCACCGCGATGAGCTCCGGAGTAACAGTCACCGGATCAGGACTCCTTGACCGCGATGGTCTCGACGGTGTTGGCCACGTGCTCGAAGGCGTCGCAGGCGGCCTCCAGCTCGTCGGCGACCTCCTTCATCTTCAGCACGGTCAGCGCGTCGTACTCACCGGAGAAGAGGCGGACCAGCAGCATCCGGTACGCCTGGTCACCGTCGTTCTCCAGCCGGTTGATCTCGATCCAGTAGTCCTCGAGATCCTTCATCGACTTCAGCCGGGGCATCGCCTCGGCGGTCAGCTTGGCCTGCTGGTCGAGCACGTTCACCAGCTCGTGCATCTCCCGGGGCAGCGACGGCAGCTTGGTCAGCCCGTAGAGGTAGAGCAGGTTGCCCACCGCCTCCAGGTGGTCCATCACGTCGTCGAGCAGGGAGCCGAGTCGGTAGATGTCCTCCCGGTCGAACGGGGTGACGAAGGTCGAGTTGATCTTCTTGTACAGCTCGTGGGTGATCTTGTCGCTGTCGTGCTCGACCTCGGTCAGCCGCTCACTGACCGACTGCACCTCGACATCAGGCAGGGCAAGCTCGTTGAGCAGCTCGGTACCCCGGACCAGGTTCTGCGCGGCCCTGGTGAAGAGCTCGTAGAAGGCGCCCTCGTTGGGGCGGAAGGAAAACCTCACAGCACGGACCTCGTCGTGTCGGCGGAAGGGGTGTCAGCGCGCTGTCCGGCGCCCTGCTGAGGGAATGCTAGGGAACGCCCGGACCCGCGATTCGGCGGCCCACCCCTGGTCAGGTGTCATTCACCGGCCGTTCAACTTCCGTTCACCTTCATCGTTTCCCGCCGTCCCCACCGGTGGGCCTCCAGGTGCCGCCGGAGGCCGAAAGTGAGCGGTGGATACCCGGGAGGAAGGGTGTCGAACGTCTCACGCCGTCGTGCGCCATCGCTGCATCATCACCCGTGGCCGACTGATCCGCTCGGCGTCGGCGAATTTCCCGCCAGGCAAGCCCCGGCCAGGTGCCTTCGCCGAGGTCAGAGCACCAGGGCAAGCCACTTACGATACGAGGTGGCGAAGGGCTCCGTGCCATCGCCCAGAGCGGTGAGCAGCCAACGGGCCGCCGCCTCGGCCTCGACCACGAGATCGTCCGGGTAGCCGAACCGGGCCCGGTGCTCGGCGAACTCGTCCTCGTCGCGCAACTCCACCAGGCCGGTCTCCCGCCGCCGCACCACGTCGAGGTCCAGGTCGACCAGGTGCACGGTGTCCTCCCCCTCCCAGCGGGCCGGGGTGGCGATGTCGCAGTAGACCTCGCTGGTGCGCGGTGGCGGGTTGAACATCGTCGTCCACCAGGCCTGGTGCGGCACCAGCAGGACGAAGGGGATCTGCTCCACCGAGGGGCGACCGTGATAGACCGAACTCGTGCCGGCCGGCACCCCCAACCAGATGCCGAGATCGTCCTCGGTCAGGCGACGGGCCGGATAGTCCCGGTGAGCGCTGCCGTCGTACTTGCGGTAGATCACTCGGACCACGTCGCTCGGCATGATTCGCACCCTAACCGATTACGCCCACGCGGTGCCGTCGGGAAGTTACCGGACGCAAGGGCGATCTCCTGCTCAAGGCGGCGCAACACCACCCGATCGATACGGCCGGCGTCGGTCCCGGCGGGTACCGTGCCACGGTGACCCCGCCCCGCACCTCCTCCGGCTCCGCCTCGACCCGCAGCAGATCCCGTCGATCCGGTGACCGCCCGGGTGGCGCCGAGTTGTTGGCCGCCGCGGTCGGCGCGGTGCCCGGTGGCAGCGCCCGGCCGGGCCAGCAGCAGATGGCCGCGGCGATCGAGGAGTGTGTGGCCTCCGGTGAGCACCTGCTGGTGCAGGCCGGCACCGGCACCGGCAAGTCGCTGGCGTACCTCGCTCCCGCCCTAACGGTCGACGGCCCGGTGGTGATCTCCACCGCCACCCTGGCCCTGCAGTCCCAACTGGTCGAGCACGACCTGCCCCGGCTGGCCGACGCGGTCGAGCCCCTGCTGAAGCGCCGCCCGACCTACGCCGTGCTCAAGGGCCGACACCACTACCTCTGCCTGGCCCGGCTGGAGAACTCGACCGAGGACGAGCCGGCGGACACCCTCTTCGACGCACCGGCCGAGCGGCCGGGCGGGGGCACCCGGTGGCTGGGTGAGGCGGGGCGACTCGGCAAGCAGATCCAACGCCTGCGGGACTGGGCCCTGGAGACCGACACCGGCGACCGGGACGAACTGGATCCGGGCGTCGACGACCAGGCCTGGCGGCTGGTCTCCATGCCGGCCCGGGAGTGTGTGGGGGCCGGCCGCTGCCCATACGGTGCGGAATGCTTCGCGGAGGCTTCCCGGGCCCGGGCCCGGGAAGCCGACGTCGTGGTGACCAACCACAGCCTGCTAGCGGTCGACATGCTCGCCGGGCGGCACATCGTCCCCCCGCACCGGCTGCTGGTCGTCGACGAGGCCCACGAGTTGGCCGACCGGGTCTCCTCGGCCGCCCAGGCGGAGCTGACCCCGGAACTGATCGACCGGTCCGCCCGCCGGGCCCGTCCGTTGCTGCGTCCGGAGACGGCCGAGGCGCTGACCGAGGCCGGTGACGCCTTGGCGGTCGGGCTGGCCGAGGCTCCGGTGGGCCGGCTCACCGGCGGCCTGCCGAGCCCGTTGCAGCAGGCGTGCACCCTGCTGGACTCCGCTACCCGGGCCGCCCTGGACGCCATCGGCGAGATCAAGGCGGACGACCCAGACCCGGTACGCAAGCAGCAGGCCAAGGCCGTCCTGGACGAGTTGTCCACCACCGCCCAGCGGCTGCTGGAGGAGGCCGACCACGACGTCGCCTGGGTGGAACGCAACGACAACACCGGCCGGCGGGCCCTGGTGGTAGCCCCCCTCTCGGTCGCCGGCACCCTGGCCACCCACCTCTACGACGAACGGACCGTGGTGGCCACCTCGGCCACCCTGGCGTTGGGGGGTCGCTTCGACACGGTGGCCCGGGCCCTGGGCCTTGAGGCGCCGACCCCCAGCCCGCCCTCACCGGCCGCGGAGGCGCTGGCCGCCGCCACCGTCCGGCCGGGCGGCACCGCACCGACCCCGGGCGGCAGCGGCGTCCAGGCCCCGCGCCAGTACGCCGACTCGGGGCCGGGTTGGCGTTCCCTGGATGTCGGTTCCCCGTTCGACTACCCCCGGCAGGGGATCCTCTACGTGGCCGCGCACCTGCCTCGCCCCAGCGTCTCCGGGCTACCGGACGCCGCCGGGGAGGAGTTGCTGGAACTGGTCACCGCCCTGGGTGGTCGTACCCTCGGGTTGTTCTCCTCCCGGCGGGCCGCCACCCAGGCCGCGGAGCTGGTGCGGGCCCGCACCGACCTGCCGGTGCTGTTGCAGGGCGAGGAGGCCCTGCCGCTGCTGGTCCGCCGGTTCCGTCAGGAGCAGGCGAGCTGCCTGTTCGGGGTGATGTCCCTGTGGCAGGGGGTGGACGTGCCCGGTGACTCCTGTCAACTGGTGGTGATCGACCGGCTGCCCTTCCCCCGGCCCGACGAGCCGCTGGCCGCCGCTCGGGCGGCGGCCGTGGACGCTCAGGGCGGGTCGGGTTTCGCCGCGGTCAGCGTGCCGATCGCCGCGGTCCGGCTGGCCCAGGGGGTCGGGCGGCTGATCCGGGCCTCCGGCGACCGGGGGGTGGTGGCCGTGCTGGACTCGCGGTTGGAGACCGCTCGCGGTTACGGCCCCTTCCTGCGCCGGTCGCTGCCCCCCTTCTGGTACACCACCCGCCGCGAGGTGGTCCGTGGCGCCCTGGCCCGGTTGGCCGACAGCTGACGGGTCAGGGGGCGCGGGCGGCGACGACGACCGCGTCCGGCGGGGTGTCCGGCACGGTACGGGCGGCGAGGCGACGTACCGCGGTGTTGAGCACCGCGATCAGCGGGACCGCGACCAGGGCGCCGGTGATCCCGGCGAGCACGACACCGGCGGCCAACCCGATGATCACCGCCAGGGGGTGGATGGCCACCGCCCGGCCCATGATCAACGGCTGGAGGATGTGCCCCTCGACCTGCTGCACCCCGATCACCACACCCAGGATGATCAACGCGGTGACCGGGCCGCTGTCGACGAGGGCCACCAGCACGGCCACCCCGCCGGAGAGGGTCGCACCGATGATCGGGATGAAGGCACCCAGAAAGACCAGGGCGGCCAGCGGGAAGGCGAACGGGATGTCGAAGATGACCAGGAAGATGCCGATGCCCACGGCGTCGATGAAGGCGACCAGCACGGTGGCCCGCACGTAGGCGACCAGGGTGGCCCAGGCGGCCCGCCCGGCGTCGTCGACCTTCCAGCGGGCGGCCACCGGCAGCAGCCGGACCACGAAACGCCAGATCATGTTGCCGTCACGCAGAAAGAAGAAGGCCGCGAACAGCACCAGCACCGTACCGGTCAGCACCTCGGCCAGGGTGCTGGCGGTGGAGAGGGCGCCGCTGGTGAACTGCTCGGTGTTGTTGTTGACCCACTGCTGGGCCTCTTCCAGATAGCGGTCGAGGTCGTTGTCCGACAGGTGCAGCGGCCCGGTCTTCAACCAGTCCTGGATCTGTTGCAGGCCCTGGCTCGACTTGGCGGCCAGCTCCGGCACGCCCTTGATGAACTCGTTCACCACCAGGGTCAGGGTGCCGATCACCGCGCCGAGCCCGGCGACCAGCACCACGGCGGTGGCCAGCGACTTCGGCAATCGGGCCCGCAGCAGCCAGCCCACCGCCGGGGCCAGCAAGGCCGACAGCAGCATCGCCACCGCCAGCGGAATGATCACGATGCTGATGGTGCTGACCAGCTTCACCAGCGCCCAGAACACCACCCCGACGACGATCAGCCGCCACGACCAGGCGGCGGCGATGCGCAGGGCGTGCGGCACGTCCGCGTCGTCCCGGCTGGAGGTGGAGTGGTGCAGGGCCGGGCCGGGTTCCGCCCCGACCACGGTGGCCGCCGGCGGCGCCACCGGGCCCGGTTCCTCCGGGGAGGCCGTCCGGGCCGGTTCGGGCACGTAGGGCGGGGTGTTGCGCGCGGCACGGACCGAGTCCCGGCCCGACTCGTAGGCGCGGCGCAGCCGCCCGCGTAACCGCTCGAATCGGCTCAAGCGCACCTCCCGGCATGATTCGGCCCGCAACGGCGCCAGGGCGGACAGGATACGCCCGAAGACGCGACGGTAGGCCAGGTTTCCACCCCACATTGCCCCGCCGACGGTCCGGTGAATCGCAGACCACCGGCGGCTTGCCGGAAAGGACACGGTAGCGTCTGCGGCGTGACAGCCGACCAGAACATCGACTCCGGCCTGCCCATCCGGCTGCTGCATGACCGCGTCCTGGTGCGGGTGGAGGGAAGCGAGGGTGAGCGGCGCTCGACCGCCGGCATCGTGATCCCGGCCACCGCGGCCGTCGGCAAGCGCCTGGCCTGGGCCACCGCGGTGGGAGTCGGGCCGAACGTACGCTCCATCGTCTCCGGCGACCGGGTGCTCTTCGACCCCGACGACCGTTCCGAGGTCGAGTTGCACGGGCGCGGATACGTGCTGCTGCGCGAGCGTGACGTGCACGCGGTGGCCGCCGAACGGATCGAGGAGAACGGCACCGGGCTCTACCTCTGAGCCAGGGCCCGTCCCGGCCGGTGGCTTGCGCCCCGGCATCGCAGTGAGACCCCCAGTGCCGTTTGCCGCGCTCCCCGGCGGGAAGCCAGCCGCACCACCGGCCCTGGGGAGGGACGATGCCGGTATTTGTCAAGAAGGTGCTGGCCTGGGGAAGCCTGGCGTTCCTGATCTACTTCATGGCCTTCCGGCCCGAGGGTGCGGCGCAGATGTTCAAGGCGATCGGCGGTGCCCTGGTGATGATGGCCCAGGGGTTCGGCGACTTCCTGACCAGCCTGATGACCTGACCGCCCCGCAGGCCCTGACGAACCGCTCAGTACCGCGGTGGCCAGGGTGCCGGCGGGCGGGGCCCGTACCAGCCCGGCGGGGGATGGTGCGGGTAGGGCGGCGGGGGCGGGGGTGCGGCCAGCACTACCGGGATCGGGACCACCGGATCCTCCGGGGCCGGCACCACCCGCTGTGACCCGTCCGGGAACCGCAGGTGGTAGCGGTGGCCGTCCCAGACGCCGACCGGTGCCTGCGGGTCCCGCCCCACGAAGAACGACCGGTACGCGCTGATCGAGTCCAGCAGCTCCCGTTCCTCCCGCGCCGTCCGCTCCCGATCGGCGGGTTTGCGATCCAGCCCGCGCAGGGCACCGTCGCGCAGCAGGGCCAGCCGGGTGGCCGCGAACTGGTAGCCCCGCATGGCGCGCAACCCGGCGTCACCGGCCACCCGGCGGGCCCAGGCCCGGGCCGCGTGTCGCCGACCTAGGCTGCTCAACGCCGCCACCTCCGGCGGAGTCAGCCAGCCGGCGCGGACGTAGTCCGGCAGGATCCGCTCGGTCAGGCGGCCCTCCCAGGCCCGCAGCCACACCGCCAGGCCGACCATGCCGAAGAAGATCGGCACCATCACCCCGACGAACCCGAACAGGGAGATCAGCACCTGGCCGGTGGCCTGGGTGAGGGTCGGGATCAGGTTCCAGGCCCCGTGCAGCATCATCGCCAGCAGCAGACCGGCGATCGGGGCCAGCACCCGGACCCGCCGGTCCGCGGTACGCGCGGCGATGCCCAGCCCGATACCGGTCATCGCGGTGAACAGGGGATGGGCGAAGCCGAACAGCAGGATCCGGACGATGAAGATGGCGATCACCTGCTGCGCCCCGGTGGCCGGGCCGTACTGTTCCGCGCCGGAGGCGTACCCGTGCCCGCCCAGGTAGAGGATGTTCTCCACCATCGCGAACCCGAGCGCGGACAACCCGCAGTAGACCAGGCCGTCGGTGATCCCGGACCACTCCCGACGCCGGAACACCAGCAGCAGGATCGGGGCGATCGCCTTGGTCAACTCCTCGATGAAGGGGGCGACCAGCACGGCGGTGAGCGCCACCGGCAGGCCCTGATCCTCGAACCACCCGGCGGCGGTCTCGTTGACCAGCAGGGATGCCGCGGTGGAGACGAAGGCACCCCAGCCGAAGCAGAAGATCAGGTATTTCAGCGGCTCCGGTTCGTACCGGTCCAGCCAGAGGAAGCAGGCCACCAGCACCGGAACCGGCAGAATCGCGGCGGCGGTGCCGATCAGCAACGCCTCCGGGCCCAGGTTGGTGCCGAGGGTGAAGAGCATGAAGATCGCGCAGGCCGCGATCAGCAGGATCGCCCCGCTCAGCACCAGGGCACGCCGCCAACCCAGCCGGCGGCGCGGCATTCCGGTCGCCCCGAAGCCGCCGGGCGGTGCGACGGGCACGGGCGGCGACGGCGGCAGGGGCCCGCCGGACGGGGTGTCGGCCATGCGGTCAGCGTAGTCATCCCCGGCTCGCCCCACCGGGCGCATCGGCGGCAACGAGGGCCACCAGCGTGCTCACCCGACCGGCGGGGCGGTGGAGGGGTTCGTCGTGGGCCGAGGGCCGGGCGGTGCGCCGGGCCGGTCGATCTCGCCGAAGGACTGCCGGACCAGCTGGTTCGCCTCCTCCTGGCTGATCCCGGAGGTCACCATCAGGTCACTGGCGGTGGTACGGACCTGGGCCACCACCACGCTGCCGGAGAAGCCGACCCCCGCGGCGTACGCCTGACCGGCCTCGCTGACCGCGCGCAGGGACCACTCCCGGGCGTACTGGGGCTCATGGCCCTGGGCGAACTCGCGCTTGAGCAGGCGAACCGCCTCCGCTAGACGGGTGATCGCCTGAGGCAACGGCTCCGGAACGGGTTCGTCGTCCTCCAGCAGGGTGACCGCGCGCCGGATCAGGGTGCCGCTGTTGCGCATCGTCCGGTCGATCGGGTCACCCGACTCGGCATAGTGGGTGAGTTCACCCCGCCGGTGCCAACGCGCCGGGGAGAGGGTGGCGGTCTCCTTGGCCCCCTGGATCGCCTCGTTGAGGGTGGCCAACTCGTCCTTGTTGTTGCGCAGCCGCTCCATCGCCGCCTGGATCTTCTCCCGGTCCCGCTCGCGCAGCCCCTCGGCGGTGGCATCGAGTTGGTCGGCCAGCAGGTCCAGGGCGGGCCGGGCGGCCCGGTTGAGCACCCGCAACGGATTGAGTGGCAGCAGAATCGCGGTGACCAGCAAGGCGACCCCGCCGCCGACGAAGGCGTCGACGAATCGGGGCACCTCCAGGGCTTCGACCGTCGGGCTGAGGGTCACGATCAGCACTGCGGTGGCCGCCGCCTGGATGACGATGCCGACGCTGCCCCCGGCGAAGATGGTCAGCAGGATGGCCACGGTGACGACCAGGCTGAGCTGCCAGGGGCCGGTGCCGAGAAAGTGGACCAGCACATCACCGATCGCCACCCCGGCCGCCACCCCGGTGATCAGCTCCAGGGTCCGCCGGAACCGCTGCCCGACGGACGCGGCCAGGGTGCCCACCGCGGCGATCGGGGCGAAGACCGGCTGCGGGTGGCCCAGCACCTCATGCGCGGCGATCCAGCTAAGCCCGGCCGCCAGACCCGCCTGGACGGCCAGGCCGAGCGCCATCCGGACTCGGTGCACCCGGTCGCTGAGGGTCGCCCTGCCCCGTTGGCGCACCTGGGCCACGGCCTCGGACACCCGCGCCGAGTCCCCGTCGAGCAGCCTCTTGCGCATCCGGTCGCGGCGCACCAGCCGAAATCGTCGCTCCCGGGCCACCACCATGGCCGCGTCTACCCGCGCTGGGTGGGGACAATCCTCGGCGTTACCGCCGGCCCCGGCCCCGGCCCCGGTACGGCAGACTGGCCCGGTGGTCGAGTTGATCGAACGGTGGCGGAGGGCCACCCGGGGCGCCGGGGCCACCGACCCGGCCGCGATCGAGGCGACCGGTGCCGAACTGCTGCAACGGTGGCGGGAGCCGCACCGGCACTACCACACGGTCAGCCACCTGACCGCTGTGCTCGATGTCGTCGACCGGTACGCCTCCGAGGGGTCGCGGCCGGACCTGGTCCGGCTGGCCGCCTGGGGTCATGACGCGGTGTACGACCCAAGGGCGGCCGGTGACCGCAACGAACGCGACAGCGCCGATCTGGCCGGGGTGCTGCTGGCCCGCACCGGACTGCCCGAACCCGAGGTGGCCGAGGTGCGCCGGCTGATCATGCGCACCGCCGGGCACCAGGTGGACCCGGCGGACCCCGACGGGGTGCTGCTCTGCGACGCCGACCTGGCCGTGTTGGCCGCACCCGCACCGGAGTACGACCGGTACGCGGCCGCCATCCGCCGGGAGTACGCCCACGTGCCCCGGGAGGCGTACCGGATCGGTCGGGCCCAGTTGCTCGGCAACCTGCTGGCCCTGCCTACCCTCTTCCGTCTCCCTGCGCCGGCCGCCCGGTGGGAACCGCAGGCCCGGGCCAACCTGACCCGAGAGCTGACCGCGCTGAGGGAGCGGGTACGCCTCGCCTGACCGGCTGGGCGGGCACCCGGTGCAGGTGTTTGGGGCGGCGGAGGTTCGCGGCGTACAGCAGGCGGACCAGATCCCGGCTGGGCCGCACCTGCGCCCCCAGCCAGACCGCCATGTCGAATCGCTCGGCGGGGATGTCGTAGTGATCGCGGTCGAAGCCGCGCCGGGGTGCGCCCAGCGCCTCGGCGAACGCGTGCAGCTCGGCCAGGGAGAGGTCACTGATCAGGTGGGACCAGAGCCGACCGCGTGCCGGCCAGGCGGGCCGGTCCAGGTAGATCACGCCCGCCACCGTACCGGGTGCGGGACGGCCGGTTGATGATCACCGACGACCGGTCGTAGCCTCGGCGACATGGCCACCTCCCCCCTCCTGGAAGACCTGCGTACCGCCCTGGGGCCGGACGCGGTGCTCACCGACCCCGACCTGCTGCGTGGGTACGAACGGGACGAGGCCGACCTGTGCGTCGCCGGCACCCCCCTGGTGGTCACCCGCCCCCGCAGCACCGAGCAGGTGGCCGCCGTGGTCCGGGCGGCCGGGCGGTACGGCGTACCGGTGGTGCCGCAGGGGGCACGGACCGGGCTGGCCGGGGCGGCCAACGCGGTCGACGGCGCGGTCGTGCTCAGCACCACCGCGATGAACGCCATCCTGGAGATCGACCCGGTGAGCCGGATCGCGGTGGTCCAGCCCGGGGTGGTCAACGCGGCCCTCAGCGCGGCCGTGGCCGAGCAGGGGTTGTGGTATCCGCCGGATCCGGGCTCCTGGGAGTCCTCCACCATCGGCGGCAATGTGGCCACCAACGCGGGCGGGATGTGCTGCGTCAAGTACGGCGTCACCACGGAGTACGTGCTCGGCCTGGAGGTGGTGCTGGCCTCCGGCGAGGTGCTGCGCACCGGGCGGCGTACCGCCAAGGGGGTGGCCGGGTACGACCTGACCCGGCTGTTCGTGGGCTCCGAGGGCACCCTGGGCGTGATCACCGAGGTGACCCTGGCTCTGCGGCCCGCCCCGGCGGCCTCGCTGACCCTGGTGGCTGTCTTCGGCTCGACCGGCGCGGCCGGTGAGGCGGTGGCCCGGATCGCCGCCCAGGGCCTCTCCCCCAGCCTGCTGGAACTGCTCGACCGCACCCATCTGGTGGCGATCGAGGCGTACCGGCCGATGGGGTTGCGCACCGACGCCGAGGCGCTGCTGCTGGCCGCCGCGGACACCGGCCCCCGGGCCGCCGAGGACCTGGCCGAACTGGCCGCGGTCTGCACGGCGGCCGGTGCCGAGCAGGTGTACGCGGCCACCGACGCGACCGAGGCCGCCGCCCTGTTGCAGGCCCGCCGGCTGGCCCATCCGGCGATGGAGAAGTACGCCGCCGAGGTCTACCCGGGCGGCAACGGCGGACTGATCATCGACGACGTGGCAGTGCCCCGGGCTGCCCTGGCCGCCCTCCTCGACGGGGTGTCCCGGATCGCGGCCGAGTGCGCGGTGCCGATCGGGGTGGTCGGCCACGCCGGGGACGGCAACATGCACCCCAACATCGTGGTGGACCGGGCCGACCCGGCCAGCCTGGAACGCGGCCGGCGGGCCTTCGACGAGATCATGCGCCTGGGCCTGGACCTCGGCGGCACCTGCACCGGGGAGCACGGGGTCGGCCTGCTCAAGCGGGACTGGCTGGCCCGCGAGATCGGGCCGGTGGGGGTACGGGTGCACCAGGCGATCAAGTCTGCCCTGGACCCGGCCGGTCTGCTCAACCCCGGCAAGGTGCTCTGAGCCTCAGGGCGAGGTGAGCTGGGCGGGGGTGTTCTGGGTGAGCAGCAGCAGGATCTCCTCCGCCACCGGGGGGCGCTCCTCCCCGGGGCAGTCCTGAGAGGTGATCAACCCGGAGGTGGTCAGCAGGCTGGAGGTCAGGGCCCCGATGCAGGTGACCTTGTAGCCGCGCGCCTCGTCGGTCTCCATCACCAGCGCCGGATCGGCCAGCAGGAGTTGCAGCCGCTCCGAATGCTCCTGACTCAGGATGCCCGTGGAGGTCACCCCGTCGCCCGCGCAGTCGACACACTCCCAGCGCCCGTCCGGCTCCACGTTCAGGGTGCGCAGTGGGCCGTCCGTGCCCTCGTTCTGCAACAGGCTGACCCGCTGCTTGCCGCTGGTGGCGGAGCCCGCCCCGCCGGCCGCCGCCGATTGGCGTTGGTCGCCGAACGGGGCACACCCGACGAGGGCGACCGCCAACAGGGCGGAGGCGGAGCCGGTAGCCAACCGTGACCAGGAAAGCGCCATCACGCGCGGAACTTACCCCACCGTAGGTAGCGCGCGTAACCCGTCAGGTGGACATCCGCCGTGAACACTGCCCTAAATGGACTCCTCAGCGGGCCAGCCCGGCATCGTCGACACCTCGGTCTGCGGCGTAGCCTCGCACGTCCGGGGCACCCAGCAGAGCCGCGTCGGCAGTCGCGTCGTCCGGCATCAACTGCGACTGCCGCTCCGCCATCACCCGGGCCCGGTAATGCGCCACCTCCCGGGCCCGCCGGTCGGCGTCCCACCCCAGCACGGCGCCCATCAACTCGGCCGCGTGCTCGGCCGACTCCAGCCCCCGGTGGGTGGTCTCGAAGGAGATCCGGGTACGCCGGGTCAGCACGTCCTCCAGGTGCAACGCACCCTCGGCCCGGGCCGCGTAGGTCACCTCGGCCGCCAGATACTCCGGTGCCCCCGCCAACGGGGAGGCCAGCAGGGGATCGGCGTCGATCAGGGCCAGCAGGTCCAGGGTCAGGCTGCCGTAGCGTTCCAGCAGGTGCTCCACCACACCGACCGGCAGCCCGTGCCGGCGGGCCAGGTCGGCCCGGTCCCGCCACATGGCCGCGTACCCGTCGGCACCTAGCAACGGCAGATCAGCCGTACGCGAGGGCCGCTGCCAACCGAGCCGGCGGACCGCCCGGTCGACCACGTCGGCGGCCATCACCCGGTAGGTCGTGTACTTGCCCCCGGCGACCAGCAGCAGGCCGAGCATCGGTTCGATGACGGCGTGCTCCCGGGAGAGCTTGGAGGTGGAGTCCGCCTCGCCGGCCAGCAGCGGACGCAGCCCGGCGTAGACCCCCTCGATGTCGGCCGTGGTCAGCGGCCGGTCCAGCACGGTGTTGACCTGCCGCAGCAGGTATTCGATGTCGCTGGCGGAGGCCGCCGGATGGGAACGGTCCAGCCGCCAGTCGGTGTCCGTGGTCCCGATGATCCAGTGCCCACCCCAGGGGATGACGAACAGCACGCTGGTCGCCGTGCGCAGGATCAACCCGGTGTCTCCGGTGATCGCCGAGCGGGGCACCACCAGGTGCACCCCCTTGGAGGCCCGTACCCGGATGCCCGGCCGCAGCCCGACGTCGTTGAGCATCCGGGACATGTCGTCGGTCCACACCCCGGTGGCGGCGATCACCGACCGGGCCTGCACCTCGAACTCCGCCTCCGGGGAACCCTCCGGTGCCTCCAGGTCACGCACCCGGACCCCGGTGACCTCCCGGGCCTGCCGGATCAGCCCGACCGCCCGGGCACTGCTCACCACGGTCGCGCCCATGCTGGCGGCCGTACGGGCCAGGGTGACCACCAACCGGGCGTCGTCCACCTGCCCGTCGTAGTAGCGGATCGCCCCGGCCAGCCCCTCGGCCCGCAGACTGGGGAAGACCCGGCGGGCCCCCTCCCGGCTCAGATGCCGGTGCAGGGGCATCCCCCGGCCACCACCGAACAGACCCGCGAAGGCGTCGTACGCGGCCACCCCGGCGCCGTAGTAGGCCCGTCGGATGATCCGGGCGGGCAGACCGCGTACGCCCTCGGCGGCGGGCAGCGGCACCAGGAAGGGCACCGGGCGGACCAGGTGCGGCGCCAACCGGGTGGCCAGCAGTCCCCGCTCGGTCAACGCCTCGTGCACCAGGTGGAGCTCCAACTGCTCCAGGTAGCGCAGGCCACCGTGGATCAGTTTGCTGGACCGGCTGGAGGTGCCGGCCGCGAAGTCCCGTGCCTCCACCAGGGCGACCTTCAGCCCTCGGGAGGCGGCGTCGACGGCCGCCCCCGCCCCGGTCACACCCCCGCCGATTACCAGCACATCGAAGCGTTCACCCCGCAGCCGACGCAGGTCATCAGCCCGGCGGGAGGAGGAGAGTTGCCCGGCGACGGATCGCGGAAGGTGTGGATCGCGCATCGCTCCACGGTAGCCCTCCGGTCGCAGCAGCGACCTTGACCGCCGGGGCGGGGCGGTTACTCCGCCCGCTCTGGTGCCGAGGCCAGGGCCGGGGTGCGACCCACGTCGTAGGGTGTGCGGATGCGGGCGGACTACTCATCCGACGCCCCGGGCAGCCCCTGGGCGGTCGTCGCCGCCGTCCTGGTCGGGTGCGGCACGGTCGCCGTCACCGTCGCGTCCCAGGCCGGCGGATGGGCCGTCGACCAGATCATGCTGATCGCCGCCCTGGACCGGCTGGCCCTGCTCTGGCCCCTGGCCAGCCTGATCACCGCGCTGGCAATCGGTACGGCCACCCTGCCACTGGCCCTGGTGCCCCGCTCGGCGGCGATCCGGGCAACCGGGCGGGCCTGGCTGGCCGGAGCCCTTGCCCTGGGGGCGCTCGGGCTGCTGCGCGCGATCCCCCCGGTGCACCACGAGGCGTACCTGGCCGCGCTGGCGGTCACGGCCACCCTGCTGACCCTGGCGGCCAGGTGGGTGTCGCGGCGGCTGGGGCGTACCGGGCAGGGGAGCGCACCGGCGCAGTCGGCCGTGCCGCGGCGGTCCGTGACCACCCGGCTGGCGGTGGCCGCCGGGCTGACCCTGCTGCTGCCCTGGGTCTGGATCGGCGCCCTCGGTGGCCTGCTGGAGACCCTCCTCGCCGGGTTGGCCGCAGCGGCGGTCGGGGCGCTGGCGGCGGCCCTGCTCGACGCCCGGTTCTGGGGCCACTTCACCGGCGAGCGGTCCCCCCGGCCGATGCGGCTGGTTCTGCTGGGCGGGCTGGTCGCCGGGGTGGTGCTGCTGCTGGTCGGGGCCGGTACCGGCCAGTCCGGCGCCCAGTTGCCGCTGCTGGTGACGCTGCCCCCGGTGGGTTTCGCGCTGGGGGCCCTGCACGCACTGGCCCAGCGGGCCCCCGAGACCGCAGGCCGTACCTCGACCTCCTGGCTGGTCGGACTGGCCGTGTTCGGTCCGCTGGCCTTCACCGACCCGGAGGAGATCAGTCTGCTGCTGGTCACCTCCCGGGACCTGCCCTTCTGGGTGGCGGTGGCCGCCGGTGCCGGGCTGGTCATCGCGCTGGTGCTGGCTGTCGGGTACGGCCTGCTGCTGGCCCGACCGGCGACCCGCCCGCCGCGTTCGGCGGTGGCCGGGCTGACCGCCCTGGCCGTGTTGATCGCGGTCGTCGGGGTCGGTGCCGCCGCCGGCCAACCCGGCCTGCACGGCGAGCGACTCTTCGTGGTGCTGCGCGAGCAGGCCGATCTCACCGGCCTGCCGGCCGGCACCGGCAAGGCGGGCCGTGACCTGCGTGCCGAGGAGGTCTACCGGCGCCTGGTGGCCACCGCCGAGCGCACCCAGGCCGACCTGCGCCGCGACCTGCGCCGACTGCGGCTGGACCACACCCCCTACTACCTGGTCAACGCGGTCGAGGTGGACGGCGGGCCGGGGGTACGGGCCTGGCTGGCCGGCCGACCCGAAGTGGCCAGGGTGCTGGTCAGCCAGCGGCTGCGGCCGTTGCCCTCCCCCGCGCAGTCCGCCTCCGGTCAGGCCCCCGCGCCCACCGGACCGCCCTGGAACATCACCATGATCGGCGCCGACCGGGTCTGGTCCGAGCTGGGGACCACCGGAGCCGGGGTGACGGTCGGCAGTTCCGACTCCGGGGTCGACGGGGGGCACCCGGCTCTCGCCGGGAACTTCCGGGGCGGGGAGGATTCCTGGTTCGATCCCTGGAACGGCACCCGTACCCCGACCGACCGCAATGGACACGGCACCCACACCACCGGCAGCGCGGTCGGGCAGGGCGGCATCGGGGTGGCCCCCGGGGCGGACTGGGTGGGTTGCGTCAACCTGGACCGCAACCTCGGCAATCCGGCCGCCTACCTGGACTGTATCCAGTTCATGCTGGCCCCCTTCCCCGCCGGGGGTGACCCCTTCACGGCGGGTCGCCCGGCCCGGGCCCCGGAGATCCTGACCAACTCGTGGGGTTGCCCGCCGATCGAGGGCTGCGACCCGGCAACCCTACGGCCGGCCACGGACGCCCTGGAGGCGGCCGGGATACTGGTCGTGGCGGCGGCCGGCAACAGTGGCCCGTTCTGCCGCTCGGTGCAGGACCCGCCCGCGCCGTACCCGGATGTGCTCACCATCGGTGCGGTGGACCAGCAGCGCCGGGTGGCCGCCTTCTCCTCCCGTGGCCCGACCTCCACCGGGGCCGCCAAGCCGGACCTGATGGCCCCCGGCGCGGAGGTGCTCTCCGCGATGCCCGGCGGCGGGTACGCCAGGCTGGACGGCACCTCCATGGCCACTCCCCAGGTGGCGGGGGTGGTCGCGCTGATGTGGTCGGCCAATCCGGAGCTGGTAGGGGATCTGGATCGGACCCGGCAACTGCTGCGGGCCACGGCCACCGAGGTGCAGGGCGGTACCGACTCGGGAGAGCGGACCGACGCCTGCGGTGGCAGGCAGAACGTGATCGGCGCCGGCCTGGTGGACGCCTACGCGGCCGTGCGGGCCGCCCGCAGCTGACCTCACCCAACGTGAGCGCCCTTCGTCAAGGGGTCACAAGATGTTCGCCAGCTGCTATCTTGCAAGCTCATGCACGGTCATTCGTCCGGGGCGGCTCCCCTGATGCCATCGACTGCCCGGTGGCGCGGCATGGCGCTACTGGTCCTGTTGGGGGTGCCGGCGCTCGTCGTGGCCCTGTGCTGCGGAGTGATCCAGTCGGTCACCAAATCCTCCGGCGAGGATCCGTTGAGCTTCCGGGTGGGCATCAGCACCTCACCATGAGCGGGTCTGCGCGTCGTCGCACCTCGGATCAGACATGGCAGGCGAACCGCGCATAAGCTCTGATAGCACCGTTCACCCACCCAGGTCATCGACGCCCCCTACCGTTTCGGATAGAGGAGGCAGCCATGACCACGGACGACGATCAGGCCCACGAGGCGTCGCCGGTCAGCTGGGTCCCGGTTGAACTACCGGGCACACTGCCGATCGACCGGCTGGACTACGGCGACGCCGAGCAACTGGCGGAGATGACCGGGACGGCCGAACCACCCGAGGAGCCACTGATCCTGGTGGACGAGCCGGTGCCGCACCGCCCGCCGTACGACCGGGCGCAGAAGCGGCGTAACCAACGCCCCTTGCCGAGATGACGAGAAGGGCGGACCGCTGACGCGGCCCGCCCTTCTCGGCGTTGGAGCTGGACTCAGAAGTCCATGTCCCCGCCGCCCGGGGCAGCCGGGGCGGCCGGGGTCTTCTCCGGCTTGTCCGCCACCACGGCCTCCGTGGTGAGGAACAGCGCGGCGATCGACGCGGCGTTCTGCAGCGCCGAACGGGTCACCTTGGCCGGGTCGATGATGCCGGCGGCCAGCAGGTCGACGTACTCGCCGGTCGCGGCGTTGAGGCCGTGACCCGCGTCGAGGTTGCGAACCCGCTCGACCACGACGCCGCCCTCAAGGCCGGCGTTGACGGCGATCTGCCGCAGCGGGGCGTCCAGCGCGATCTTGACGATCTGCGCACCGGTCGCCTCGTCGCCGGCCAGGTCCAGCTTGTCGAAGGCGGTCTTGCCGGCCTGCACCAGCGCGACGCCACCACCCGGGACGATGCCCTCCTCGACGGCGGCCTTGGCGTTGCGCACCGCGTCCTCGATGCGGTGCTTGCGCTCCTTGAGCTCGACCTCGGTGGCCGCGCCGACCTTGATCACCGCAACACCGCCGGCCAGCTTGGCCAGCCGCTCCTGCAGCTTCTCCCGGTCGTAGTCGGAGTCGCTCTTGTCGATCTCGGCCCGGATCTGGTTAACCCGGCCCTGGATCTGCTCGGCGTCGCCGGCACCGTCGACGATGGTGGTCTCGTCCTTGGTCACCACGACCTTGCGGGCGCGGCCCAGCATGTCGAGACCGGCGGCGTCCAGCTTGAGGCCGACCTCCTCGCTGATGACCTGGCCACCGGTGAGGATGGCGATGTCGGTCAGCATGGCCTTGCGGCGGTCACCGAAGCCCGGCGCCTTGACGGCGACCGACTTGAAGGTGCCCCGGACCTTGTTGACCACCAGGGTGGCCAGGGCCTCGCCCTCCAGGTCCTCGGCGATGATCAGCAGCGGCTTGCCCGACTGCATGACCTTCTCCAGGATCGGGAGCAGGTCCTTGACCGAGGAGATCTTGCTGTTCGCGATCAGGATGTACGGGTCGTCGAAGACGGCCTCCATACGCTCCGGGTCGGTCATGAAGTAGGCCGAGATGTAGCCCTTGTCGAAGCGCATGCCCTCGGTGAGCTCCAGCTCCAGCCCGAAGGTGTTGCTCTCCTCGACGGTGATGACGCCTTCCTTGCCGACCTTGTCCATCGCCTCGGCGATGATCTCACCGACGGTGTTGTCACCGGCGGAGATGGAGGCGGTGGAGGCGATCTGCTCCTTGGTCTCGACGTCCTTGGCGAGCTTGAGCAGCTCCTCCGAGACGCTCGTGACCGCAGCCTCGATGCCCCGCTTCAGGGCCATCGGGTTGGCACCGGCGGCCACGTTGCGCAGACCCTCGCGAACGAGAGCCTGGGCCAGGACGGTCGCCGTCGTCGTGCCGTCACCGGCCACGTCGTCGGTCTTCTTGGCGACCTCCTTGACCAGCTCAGCGCCGATCTTCTCGTACGGGTCCTCGAGCTCGATCTCCTTGGCGATGCTCACACCATCGTTGGTGATGGTGGGGGCACCCCACTTCTTCTCGAGCACCACGTTGCGGCCCTTGGGGCCGAGGGTCACCTTCACGGCGTCGGCGAGCTGGTTCATGCCCCGCTCGAGGCCGCGGCGCGCCTCTTCGTCGAACGCGATCATCTTGGCCATACGGCGTTGTCCTCCTGGACACTCACGGGCCACCCGAGTGTGTGGCCCGGATGAACCGTCTGGTGTACGCACCTTGGGACGTCGCCACCTGGCGACGACGACGTCTCCTCGGCCGGGCCGGATAGCCCGCGACGACCGGCCACGTGCCTCACCCGCAGTTATGCCACGAGTGCGACCGCAGCCCCACCGTCCCGACCAGTTGGCACTCACGCCATGCGAGTGCCAATGACTTGTTTAGCACTCTCACCTGCCGAGTGCAAGCACGATGGCCCGGCTCAGCCGAGTTCGGCAGCCAGTTGCCCGCTGTTCACCGGCCCCTCGTGCGCCCGCTGCTCGGCGTACGTGACCAGCAGCCCGACCAGTTGAGCCAGGTAGGCCGGCAGCCCCAACAGGGCCGCCCCGCCGATCGCCAGAACCGCACCGACGGCGGTGTCCATGGCGGCGAGGGGCTCGGTGCCGAACGGGGTCAGTACCGCCCCCTCCACCATGCCGACGACGATCCCGAGGGCGATCACCGCCCCGCCGGTCAGTGCCACCCGGCCGAGCAGCAGCCCCAGCCGGTCACGCAGCATCCGGTGGGAGCGACCGATCGGGTCACGGCGCTCGAACAGGTAGACCGGGCCGGCCATGGCCAGCGCGAAGGCCGCGTAGACACCGGGCAGGAAACAGAGACAGAAGCCGAGGGTCATGATCAGGGTGAAGATCAAGCTCCAGCCCCAGAGGCCGAGCGCCCGACGCAGGCCATAGCCGAAGGCGCCGCCGAGGGTGACCTGCTCGCCGGCCGCCTGTCGGGTGACCACCCAGGCGCCGGCGGCCCAGCCGACACACTGCACCAAGCCGAAGATCAGACTTCCGCCGAGCAGCACTGACAGCCAGATGGCCAGGTCGACCCCGAAGTTGGCGGGCAGGGCCGTGGAGTCGGCGGTGAGTTCGGCATCCCACCTGGCCGAGGGATCGAAGACCAGCGCGAGCACCGACAGCGCCACCGCCGGCAGCACCTGGGTCACCAGGAGGATCGGCAGCAGCAGCTGCCAACCCCGGCGCACCGCACCCAGGCAGCGGGCGAACCACGCACCCAGCCCCACCCCGGGTGGGGTGACCAGGGGGTCGGCCGGGTCGAACCCGTGCGCCGCCGGGTCGTACCAGCCATGGAAGGGCTGCCCCGGATACCCGGCCTGGCCGGGATAGACCGGTTGCCCCGGATAGAGTGCCGGCCCCGGCTGACCCGGATACCCGGCCTGACCCGGGTACCCCGGCTGACCGGGATAGGCCGCCTGACCCGGGGACCCCGGCTGGCCCGGATACCCAGGCTGACCCGGGTAGGCCTGCTGGCCCGGATACCCCGGTTGGCCGGGGTAGGGCGACTGGCCTGGATATCCCGGGTGGACCGGCGGGTACGGCTGGTCGGCCGGCGGGGTCGGCTGGCCGGGATAGCCGGGATGGGGTGGCGGGTTGCCCGGTGGCGGTACCCCGGGCTGACCGGACCCACCAGGGGGCGGAACCTCGGGCTGACCGAATCCGCTCGGAGGTGGGACTGACGGCGGGCCGGACTCACCAGAGGGCGGTGGCGACAGCGGGCCGCTTCCGGCCGGATCCGCCGACGGCGAGGCTGGCGTGGTCGGGTCGGTGGGCTGCCAACCGGAGGCGCCGACAGACGGCGCCGGTTCCTCAGGCGACGAATGCGGCGGACCTGCCGGGGGTGGCTGGTCGGACATGAACCCTCCTCAGCGACAGCTGGATCCGGTCCATGATCTTCCCTTGTGAGGTATCCGTCCCGCAGCCCCCCTCCGGCCGCGACCACGCACCCGTGCCGGCGGTCTGCCAGCTTGGGTGGGGATGCACTCAGGCGATGACGCGTACCCGCTCGGCCTGGGGCCCCTTCTGGCCCTGGGCGATCTCGAACTCCACCCGCTGGCCGTCGTCCAGCGCCTTGTAGCCGTCCATCTCGATCGCGGAGAAGTGGACGAATACGTCCTGCCCGCCGTCGACGGCGATGAAGCCGTAGCCCTTTTCGGCGTTGAACCACTTCACGGTGCCCTGTGCCACGGTGTTGTCCTCACTCTGCGCGGCGTTCCACTACCCGGGGCCGGCGGCACGCCGGATCACCCGGAAACTCACCCACTCGGCGGTCATCGACGACCACGGAATAGGGTGACCGAAATCGCACGGTACACGAAGCGTGACGACGGCGCACGACCGCAAATCGGGCATAATCCAAGTAGCCACATCGTCGCCTGTCATTGTGATAGGTATGCGGACATGATCAGCGCTTCGGGCGGGGTGGCCCGCCTGCGGACCGAGGTGCGGCGGGTCCGACCCACCGATGCCGGCCGGATGCGTGCGCTGCGTCTGGAGATGCTCGCCGACTCGCCGCTGGCCTTCCTGGAGACCCTCGCCGAGGCAGCCGCCCGCCCGCACGCCGAGTACGCGGCCCGGATCCGGCAGACCTCCACGGGCCCCACCAACGCCCAGTTCATCGCCGATCCGGGCGATCGTCTGGTCGGGCAGGCCGGCGGCATAGCCCACCCCGCAGAGCCCCGGGTCACCCTGCTCTACGCCATCTACGTCACCCCGGCCTGGCGCGGCACCGGTCTGCTGGCGGATCTGGTCGCGGCCGTGGCTACCTGGTCACGCGCCGAACGACGCGACGAACTGATGCTCGAAGTGGTGGTCGGCAACGACCGCGCCTATCGGGCCTACCAGCGACTGGGCTTCGTGGACACCGGCGTACGCGTCCCGCACCCCACCATCCCCACCCTAAGAGAACTCCAAATGCGCCGCCCCGCCTGAAAAGAACCCGACACCACCAACCGCCCCACAATCCGAGAGCGGTTCCGCAAAAACCCGACACCGCCGGACGCAGCCCGACCAGGCAGGGGTTCCGGGGCAGCCCGACCCGCGCAGGGATCAAGCCTGACCGCCCGGAGCGGGTCGGGCTGCCCCGGAACCCCCCACCGCAACCACTAGGCCGCAACTACTCAAACATGCCGACGACTCTGCACAATCCGGAACCGATTCGCCACGTAAGCCCCATCGGTCAACGCCGCATTCGCCGCCGCGTTCGCTCCGCTGCCGTGGAAGTCGGAGAAGGCCGCCGACTGGTTGACGAAGACCCCGCCGGTGAGGTTGGCCGACAGGTGCACCCCGACCTCGATCGCGGCGTTCTCGGCTGCGGCCAGCACGGCCTCGTCGGTGGAGTACACCGCCGCCGTCAGGGCACCCTTCTCCCCCACGGTCGAGCGCAGGATCTCCAGGCTGTGGGCGGTGGAGTCGGTGGCGATGGCGAAGGAGATCGGCCCGAACCACTCCCGCGAGTAGGTCGCGGTGTCACCGGCGTCCAGCTTGACGATCGTCGGCGTACGCACTACCGCGCCCGGGTAGGCGGGGTGCTCGACGGTGCGCGACTCCAGCACCGCCTCGCCGACCTTGGTGACCTCCTCCAGCCGCTCCAGTACGCCGTCGTTGACGATCGCACCGGTCAGCTCGACACCCCGGGCGGGGTCGGCGGTCAACTTTCCGACAGCGGCGGCGATGCCGGCGGCCACCTCGTCGAAGCTCTTGTGCCCCTGGTCGGTCTCGATCCCGTCCCGGGGGATGAGGATGTTCTGCGAGGTGGTGCACATCTGGCCGCTGTAGAGGACGAGGGTGAAGCCGAGGTTGCGGCACAGGCCGACGAAGTCGTCCGTGGAGTCGATGACGACCGTGTTCAGGCCGGCCTTCTCGGTGTAGACGGCGGCCTGCCGGGCGTTGGCTTCCAGCCAGTCGCCGTACTCGGTGGAGCCGGTGAAGTCGACGATCTTCACGGCCGGGTGCAGGGCCAGGGTGGTGGCCAGCTTCTCGTCGGCGGCCTCGGGCGCCAGCAGCACCAGGTTCGGGTCGAAGCCGGCCTCGGCGAGCACCTCGCGGGCGTACCGGACGGTAATGGCCAGCGGCAGCACGGCCCGCGGGTGCGGCTTGACGATCACCGGGTTGCCGGTGGCCAGGGAGGCGAACAGACCCGGGTAGGAGTTCCAGGTCGGGAAGGTGTTGCAGCCGATGACCAGGGCGACGCCCCGGGGCACCACGTGGAAGGTCTTGGTCATCCGCAGGGGGTCGCCCTTGCCGGCGGCCTTCTCCCAGCCGGCGGTACCCGGGTGCCGGGTCATCTCGGCGTAGGAGTAGGCGACCGCCTCCAGGGCCCGGTCCAGGGCGTGGGCGCCACCGGCCTGGAAGGCCATCACGAAGGCCTGGCCGCTGGTGAACTGCACCGAGTTGGCCAGCTCGAAGACGTGCTGGTGCAGCCGGGCGAGGATCTCCAGGCAGACCCCGACCCGGGTCTGCGGTCCGGCGTCGCGCCAGGCGGGCAGCGCGGCCGAGGCGGCGGCGACCAACTGGTCGGCGGTGGCGTGCGGGTAGGCCACGTTCAGCTCGACCCCGTAGGGGCTGGTCTCGGTGGCGATCCACTGCCCGTCGGTGGGCTGGTCCAGCGGGAAGTTCCCGCCCAGGTACGCCTCGAAGGCGGCCTTGCCGTCGGCCGCCGCAGTCTCGCCGTACACCCGGGGGCTGGGGGATTCCGGGTAGGCGGACCAGTACCCCCGCTCGGTGATCGCGGTCAGCGCGCGGTTGAGGGTTTCGGCGTGCCTGTCGTAGTGGGGGTGCGGGGTGTCCGTCATGCCCGCCATCATGCAACAGGAAGCCCCGCGATCAGTAGAGGGCTGTCACAAACTCAGAGGGTCAACTGCCAGTCCGCAGCGCTCTCGGCCACCCGGTAGCCGAGCTGTTCGTTGATGCTGACCATGTGGTCGTTGACCGCCGCGTTCCAGGTGTCGATCACCCGTAGCTCCGGCTCCCGGGCCAGCACCTGACGCAGGTTCTCGATCTTCACCAGCAGACCCAGGCGGCGCCCACGGTGCGCCGGGTCGACGATGGTGATCTCCTGCGAGCCGTGCCAGTTCCTGAACGGGCCGGTCTGGACCATCGTCCAGGCGACCAGCCGCCCGGTCTGCTCGTGCACCGCCCCCAGGTGGTAGCGCCGCCGACCGCGCAGCGCCTGGAACCGCTCGATCTGGCGGGCCTGATATCCGACGGCCGCCCCGCCCCGCCGGGCCAGCGCGCGATGGATCAGGTTGCCGTACGGCGGGTGGGCCGCCACCAGGCCGAACTCGGCCCGGTCACCGGCCGGGACATCCGGGGTGTCGACCGCCTGGGCCGCCGCGCGGATCCGGTACGCGTCGTCCAGCGCCGCCTCGTCGGGGGGGTCGAACGGGGCTACGGCGATGTCCATGGCCGCGAGCCTGCCCGTCACCGCCCGGCCCCCGCCACCGGTTTTCCTCACACCGACAGCTGCCAGTTGCTCCACCTGTCGCACACCCGGAAGCCGAGCTGCTCGTTGATCGCGATCATGTGCTCGTTGCTGTCCGCGTTGAAGGTGTCGATGACCCCAAGGTCCGGCTCGTGGGCCAGCAGGTGCCGCAAGTTCTCGATCTTGGCTAGCAGTCCCAGCCGGTGCCCGCGATGATCGGGATCCACGATGGTGATCTGCTGGAAGGCGTGCCAGGGTGCGGAGGCGGTCACCTCCAGCAGGGTCCAGGCGATCAGCCGCCCGGTCGCGCGGTGGCGGACACCGGCGTGGTAGCGCCGTCGACCCCGGGCCGCTATCGCCCGGTCGGTGGCGCGCACCCGCTCGGCGTCGACCTGCTCCGGTTCCCAGGCCAGGTCGCCCATCGGGGCGTCGGACAACAGCCGACCATCCAGGTACGCCACCTCGGCCAGGTACTCCTGGGGCGTATCCCCCTGCCAGAACACCAGTTCGTACCCGGCCGCCCGGGTCCGGGCCTCGACCAGCAGCGAGTCGAGCCGGCCCTGGTCGAGTCGGCGCACCTCCAGTCGCCGCCGGATGTCGACCAGGGCGTCCGTCGCCCCGACGGTGGCCGCGAAGGCCGCAGCGGGCGAGGGCTGCTCCGGCTGGCCGGGCGGGTGCGCCCGGCTCATCGCGCTCACCCGCACCCGGCCCCGCTCGCGGAGCAGGTCGAGGCCCCGGTCCAGCAGCGCGCGACCCACCCCCCGACGGCGGTACGCCGGGTGCACGACCAGGTTGGCGGAGGCGTTCTCGGTGTTGTCCAACTGCGGCAGGTCCAGCAGCAGATAGCCGGCGGGGGCACCGTCTAGGTGGGCCAGCAGGCGCACCGACCGGTTGCCCGGCATCGGGTGTCGGATCATGGCGAAGAACCGTTGCCGGCAGCAGGGCAGGTCCGGCAGGTCGACCGCGGCGGCGGCGTCGATCGCGTACGCCTGCTCGGTGGCCGGGGTGTCGTCGGCACCGAAGGGCGCGATGGCGAGGGTCATGTCGGCAGCCTGCGTTAAAGCAAGAGAAACGGGCCAGCGAATTTTTCTCGCTGGCCCGTTCGGAAGCTTGGTCGGGAGGGTCGATCGCACAACGCCTCCGGCGTTGGGTCGTACAGACTAAAAGTCTACGGCGAAACGCCCTCCCGCACGGAGCATCTTCCGCCGCCGGGTTCCCGCCGTCAAGTCCTCGGCAGGGTGTTTCCCGCATTTTCGAAGAAACGCGATTCTAATTCGATCTTCGGCGATACCGCTTGATCATTTCCGGACGGCAGCGCCATATCCCCTGATCATTGCGGGGATCCGCTCAGCCGAGCAGCCCGGCGTCGCGGGCGGCCCGCAGGGAGGGCTTGATTCGATGGGTCGGGCCCACCTCACCGGCCACCGCGTCGAGGGTCTTCAGCCCTTCCCCGGTGTTGAACACCACCGTCTCGGCGGTCGGGTCCAGCCGGCCGGACTCGACGAGCTTGCGCAGCACGGCGACCGTCACCCCGCCGGCCGTCTCCGCGAAGACCCCGGTGGTACGCGCCAACAGCCGCACCCCGGCCCGGATCTCCTCGTCGTCGGCGTACTCCATCCAGCCACCGGTACGGCGGACCGCCTCCAGGGCGTACAGGCCGGCGGCCGGGTCGCCGATGTTCAGGGACTTGGCGATGCCGGTCGGCTTGACCGGGGTGATGACATCGCTGTCGGCGTGCAGGGCGGTGGCGATCGGGTTGCACCCGGCCGACTGGGCGCCGAACACCTTCCAGCCGTCGGCGGGCGCCTCGACCAGCCCGATCTCGACCAGTTCGGTGAAGGCCTTGTCAATCTTGGTGAGCAGTTCACCGGAGGCCATCGGGATGACCACCTGGGCGGGAATCCGCCAGCCGAGTTGTTCGGCAACCTCGTAGCCGAGGGTCTTCGAGCCCTCCGCGTAGTACGGCCGGACATTGACGTTGACGAAGGCGGTGTCCTCGAACTCGTCGGTCTCCACCAGCTCACCGCAGAGGCGGTTGACATCGTCGTACGACCCGTCGATGGCGACCAGGTCGCCGCCGTAGACGGCCGTGGTCACCACCTTGCCCTGCTCCAGGTCGCTGGGGATGAAGACCACCGAGGGGGCCCCGACCCGGGCCGCGTGCGCGGCGACGGAGTTGGCCAGGTTTCCGGTGGAGGCGCAGGCGAAGCGGGAGAAGCCGAGGGCCCGGGCGGCGGTCAGGGCCACCGACACCACCCGGTCCTTGAAGGAGTGGGTGGGGTTCGCGCTGTCGTCCTTGACCCACAGCGGGGCGGTGATCCCCAGCTCGGCGGCGAGCCGCTCGGCGGCCACCAGGGGGGTGAACCCGGGGTCCAGGGTCACCCGGGTGGCGGGGTCCTGGCCGGCGGGGAGCAGGGCGGCGTACCGCCAGATGTTGCGCGGACCGGCCTCGATCTGCTCGCGGGTGACGGTGGCGAGGGCCGCCGAGTCGTAGTCGACCTCCAACGGGCCGAAACACTCGTAACAGGCGTGCTGGGCGGCCAGGGGGTACCGGGCCGAACAGGCGCGGCAGACC
Source organism: Micromonospora sp. NPDC047134 (assembly GCF_040643455.1). NCBI lineage: Bacteria > Bacillati > Actinomycetota > Actinomycetes > Micromonosporales > Micromonosporaceae > Micromonospora > Micromonospora sp. NPDC047134. Next base: position 47,608 of record NZ_JBEYUI010000008.1, on the reverse strand, counting down.
AGGGCCCGGGCCGGGCTGGTGGCGGCGCTTAGGCCGGAGGGGGCGAGCGTCGACGTCATGTCGAAGTCCTCTCATCTTTCCCCGCATCGCACCCTGCGGCGGGGACGGAATTGGCACCTGCCCCGCCGGACGCTCAACGGTGAGCGCGGGGGGTGGTTGCCGGGGCGTCGTCGGGCCGTATCCCTCAGCCCCTCTGGATGAGGTATGCAGTTGTGCTGCCGATTCTAGGCAGGAGCAGCGCCTCCGTCGCTCGCCAATCCCAGCTTGTGAGCGACATCGCGGACTGATCCGCAGGTCACACCCGTTCCTGGATCGGGCGACATCAGCGCCGCCGGATGCCGCCCGATCCAGGTTTGAGCATGATCGCGACTGTCGCGCGGTGGGTCAGGCCGGCACCGAGCTGCGTTCCTTGGCGTCCAGGCCGACCGCCCGGGTGCCGCGTTGGGGCAGCAGGTTGTCCAGGGCCCAGGTGCCCGGGCCGAGCACCGCGACCAGCAGGAACGACCAGCAGAACAGCACTGACAACTCGCCGTGGTTGCGCAGCGGCAGCAGCGCATCGGGCTGGTGGACGACGAAGTACGCGTACGCCATCGAGCCCGACGCCAGCAGCGCGGCCGGGCGAGTGAAGAGGCCGACCAGCACCAGGGCACCGCAGAGCGCCTGGATCAGGGCGGCCCACCAGCCGGGCCACTGGCCCAGCGGCACAGGTTCACCGGTGCCCCGACTGCCGCCGAAAATGCCGAATAACGAGGCCAGGCCGTGGCAGAGAAACAGCAGGCCGACAACCATGCGGAACAGGGACAGTGCCGGCCCGCCGAACCGGTCGATACGCATTCCGATACCTCCGTTGTAGATCGGTTGATGGCATCCAGAATGCGGAACCCATAAATAGTTGTCGATGCAATCTCTGACTGTGGGAACGCTCCCATGCCATCCTAGCGACCGAAACTTCCGGCCGCTGCCTCATCACTCAGCGTCTTCGCCATCGACGGAAGAGCGCCTCGACGGGAATCCCCTTACCGGGCGCGGTGTACTTCGCGATGGCTACGACGGGAGGTCGGGACCACGGCCGCCATCTCTCGGTGCAACGATGTCCCGATGTGCGGGATACGGGGGACATCTCCAGGGACGACCATCCGACACCCGGGCGGACGGCGGGCGCTGCCCTGGCGTCGTACGGCTGGAGCGCTCGCCACGCTCGTCCTGCTCGCGGGGTGCGCCCCGGCCCCCGGCTCCGGTGGCATCGAGGCGCAAGCCACGACCGACGCCCCACCATCGGCCCCGGTCACCACCTCCGACGCCCCGCCGACGCGTACCGAGCCGAGCGCCGGAGCCGGCTCGCCGGGCCCCTGTCCCGCCGACGGCGTCCGGATCAGCTACCTCGAGGTGAGTGCGGCGATGGGCCTGCGGGCGATGGCCCTGGAACTGGTCAACTGCGGCAGCCGCCCGTACCGCCTGCACGGCTACCCGGAACTGCGGCTACTGGACAACGACGGAAACCTGATCAGGGTCCGGGTGATCCCCGGGGCCAGAGAGATCACTTCCGGCTTCGACTTCCCGCCCCGGCCACTGACGCTGGCACCCGGAGAAGCCGCGGGCGCGACGGTGCTCTGGCGCAACCTGGTCGACGACCCGACCGTGGTCGCCACCAACGCGGAGCGGCTGGAGGTAGCCCCGGCGGAGGGGCAGCCGACGCGGGAGGTCGCCATCGAGGGGCCGATCGACCTGGGCAACACCAACCGCGTCGGCGTGAGCGCCTGGAAGAAGCGCCCCCTGACCACATCCCAGTCCGGGGTCCCCACCACGACGGCGAGTCCTCTGCCGATCACCCCGACCGCGGTGCCGCTGCCCTGACCCGCTATCGGGCGCCGGAGCCGGCGGCGTCGCTACGAGACGACGTCCTTGCGGGTGAAGCGCCAGAAGGCCAGCCCCCAGAAGGCGGTGGCGTAGCAGATAGCGGAGACCGCACCCCGGACGATGTCGTCGGTCTGCACCGGGGTGGAGAGCAGCCCCAGCCAGGCGGTGCTGTAGTGGGTGGGCAGGAAGGAGCGGATCGCCCCTAGGGCGGTGATCTGGTCCAGGATGCTGGACAGGATCCACAGCAGCACCGCGCCGCCCACCGCGCCCAGGGCCGCGTCCGTGATCACCGACAGCAGGAACGCCAGGCCGGCGACGACCAGCAGGACCACCGCCAGGTAGCCCAGGACGGCTAGCAGCCGCAGCAGCCCCTCGCCCGGCTCCAACTGGGCGGCTACCGTGCTGCGCAGCGGGGACCACCCGTACCGGAGGGTGCCGATCAGCAGAGCTGTGCCGGCCAGCAGCACCAACGCCAACCCCGAGTAGGTCAGGGCGACCAGCAGCTTGATGGTCAGCAGCCGGGCCCGGGGCACCGGAATCGCCAGCAGGTAGCGCAGACTGCCCCAGCTCGCCTCGCTGGCCACCGTGTCACCGCAGAACAGCGCCACCACCACGACCAACAGGAAGGAGGCGGACACGAAGATGGTGAACAGGGTGAAGTTCAGTCCGCCGGAGGTGGCGAAGGAGACCAGGCTGCCGAACTCGCCCCGACCGTTGTCGTCGTCCCCGGTGTCGAACTGGAAGGCGATCAGGATGATCAGCGGCAGCAGCACCATGAAGCCCAGGGCCAACTGGGTACGCCGCCGCGACGCCTGCCGCCGGAACTCCGCCGCGAACGGCAGGGTCCGCGAGGGCCGGTAACCGGCCCCGGCCCCCGAGGGGGCCACCGGCCGGCCGGCGGCCGGAGCGGGCTCGCCCCCGCCGTGCGTGGGTTCGACAGTCGATCCCGCCATCACCGGTCCCCGCTTCCCCGAGAGTTCTCCCCCACCAGAGCTAGGAAGGCGTCCTCCAGGCGGCGCCGAGGCACCACCCGGTCCACTCCGATCCCGGCCCGGACCAACTCGGCCACCACCTCGCTGCGGGCGGTGCCGAACGTGTCGACCACCAACTGCCCGTCGGCGTCGTCGAGCACCCGTACCCCGCCGAGATCGGCCAGCACCTCCCGGGCCGCCGCCGGATCACTCACCTCGAACAGCACGCTGGGCGAGTCACCGACGATCTCCTCGACCGGCCCGGAGGCCACGATCCGGCCCTTGTTGACCACCACGGCGTGGGTGCAGGTCTGCTCCACCTCGGCCAGCAGGTGACTGGAGACCAGCACCGCCCGCCCGTCCGTGGCGTAGCGCTGCAGCACCCGGCGCATCTCGGCGATCTGGGGCGGGTCCAGCCCGTCGGTGGGCTCGTCCAGCACCAGCAACTCCGGCAGGCCCAGCATGGCCTGGGCGATGGCCAACCGCTGGCGCATACCGTGGCTGTACTTGCGTACCTTGCGGTGCACCGAGGAGCCAAGCCCGGCGATCTCCAGCGCCTGGTCGAAGTGGGCGTCCGCCTCCGGTCGCCCGGTCGCCCGCCAGTACGCCTTGAGGTTCTCCAAGCCGGACAGGTGGGGCAGGAAGCCCGGCCCCTCCACCAGGGCCCCGATGCGCGACAGCACCGGGGAGCCGGGGACCAGCCGGTGCCCGAAGACGTAGATCTCCCCGGCGGTCGGCTGGGTCAGCCCCATCAGCACCCGCAGGGTGGTGGTCTTGCCGGCACCGTTGGGCCCCAGCAGGCCGACCACCTGACCGGGGTGCACCTCGAAGTCCACCTCGGAGACGGCGACGAAGCCGTCGGCGTACTCCTTGCGCAGATGGCGCACGACCAGCGGGGTGTCCGCGTACTCCGGGTGCACGGAGGTGTCCTGGCGGCGGTGCCGCAGGCGCAGCAGCAGCACGAGCACGACGAGCCCCAGCACGATCGCGGCGAGCAGCCCGACCAGGATCCAGCGCCAGAGCACCGCCTCGGTCGGGATCGGTTCGGCGTCGACCGTGGGCAGGCTCACCGGGCCGGTGGCGACCACCTGGTAGACGGTCGGCTCGACCGGGGTGGTGTACGCCTGGTCCGAGGTGGCCAGGACCAACCGGAGGCGGTGCCCGGCCTCCACCCGGTGCACGATCGCCGGCAGGGTGACCGTCACCGGTGCGGCCTCGGCTACCTGGGTCGGCAGACCGGTCAACCGGATCGGGGCGATCAGCCCGCTGGGCAGGGTGGCCGCCCTCTCCGGGTTGACGTCGTAGAGCTTGGCGAAGAGCACGGCCTCGCCGGTGGGGGACGCCGCGCGGATCTGCACGGTGGGTGACCCGACCACGTCGACGGCCTCGGTCAGCGGCTCAGAGTCGAACCGGGCGTGCTGCCCGGGTATGTCGGCGGCCACCCCGCTGAGCAGCGAACTCAACGACCCGGCGAAGGGCACCGAGGAGATCGCCGCCGGGTTGCCGGCCGGCGGGTTGGCGACCGCCTGGGGCGGCCCGGCCAGGGCCACCTCCTGCCGGGACTCCCCGTTCAGGCCGGGGTAGTCGGCGGTGCGGTAGCCGGTGGCCACCAGTCCCCGGTCCATCGCGTCGAAGCCGGCGATCCGGGAGAAGGTGAAGCTGTCGCCCGGGGTGGCCGCCGTCCCCGCGACGTAGTGGTCCAGCCACTGGGCGGTCAGGAACTTCACCCGGTCGGAGTCGGTACGCGGGCCGGCCCCGCCGTCGTGGCCTCCGGTGAACCAGGCGACCCGGACCGGGGTGCCGTTGGCCGCGATGCCCCGGGCGTTGGCGTCCGCCTCACCGAGCGGGAAGAGGGTGTCCGCCGCCCCCTGCACCAGCAGGGTGGGGGCCTTGATCCGGTCCAGCACCCCGGCCGGGCTGGACCGGCGCAGCAGGTCGACCGCAGCCTGGTCGGCCTGACCGGTGACCGCGATGCTCAGGTACGCGGCGCACACCTCCGGGGCGAAGCGGCCACAGGCCGGGTCCGGGATGGTGCCGGTGGTCGGGGCCCCCGGTGCGGTGCCGGGGCCCTGCCCGGGTGCCGGGCTGGGCGGGCCGGGCGAGGGTGCCCCCTCGGGGGCCTCCGCGGTGTTGCCGGAGATCCCCGCCGGGCCGGAGCCCACGTTCCCGCCGCCGCCGAAGAAGATGCCGGCCCAGCCGGACTTGAACACCCCCTGGGTCGGTTCCCCGCCGGTGCTCTCCGGCAGGAAGGACCGGGACAGGTCGTTCCAGGTGATCATCGGGACGATGGCGTCCACCCGCTGGTCCTGGGCGGCCAGCAGCAGCGCCAGGCCGCCGCCGTAGGAGCCGCCGACCACCCCCACCCGGGGGTCGTCGGCGCCGTCGGTACGGATCTCCGGCCGGGCGGCCAGCCAGTCCAGCAGGCGTTGGGCGTCGCGTACCTCGTAGTCGGGGTTGTCCAGATGGATCTGGCCCCCGCTGCGGCCGAAGCCCCGGGCGGTCCAGGTCAGCACCGCGTACCCCCGGTCGGCCAACTCCTCGGCGTCCGTGCGCACGGAGTTCTTGGTGCCGCCGAAGCCGTGGGCCAGCAGCACCGCCGGCACCTTCCGGTCCGCGCCGGCGTCCTTCGGCAGGTACAGGGTGGTGTCCAGGTCCACCGGCTCGTCGCCGCTCGGTCCGGAGGCGACCGTGAGCATCGCGGACTCGGTGCGGAATCCCGGGCGATCCGGCCAGGCGGCCCAGACCACGACGGCGGCCAGCAGGACCACGGCGATCGACGCCGCGACGGCCCGCCGGCCGCTGGGCAGGGCACTGCGCAACCGCGCGGCCGAGATCGGCGATTTCATTCGCCACACGGTACGGCGCGGAACCTGTGTATTAGCTGAGTTCCGCCGTACGTCCGTTCTGTTCAGCCGAACGTCACCCGAGAGGGGTCGACCGCACACTGTCCATCGGGCCAACCTTTGGGACGACTTCCCATTGTGGAAATTCCTACCTACCACCGGAATCCCGATCGAAGTACGTCTTATCCACCAGCAAAGCAGTACCCACGGTGATCGATTCAGTGAGCCTGAGTCACCTCACCCGAAGTGACGCAAAGCCGACCCGAGAGGCCGGTACTACACCAACGTTGTTCGATTAGTTTCCGGTCCGGCGCACGGGACCGGCTCGTCGACGCCGCTGGCCGAACCTGCGTCCCCGCCCGAGGAGATCACCATGACCGTTCCCGCTCCGCGGGTCCGTCGCCGACCCCGGACCCGGGGTCGGCTGTTGCCACTGCTGCTCACGGTCGCGTTGCTGCTGCCGGTGGCGCTGCTCACCGGGCAGGCCCACCGGCTCATCGACGCCGACCGGGAGGTCGCCGAGCGGGAACGGCTGGGGGTGACCTACCTGCGGACCCTGGGGCCACTCACCGTGGCGCTGGTCGACGCGCAGAGCGCCGCGGTGGCCCGCCGGCCGACCACCAGGCTGGCCCTGGACCAGGCGGTGGAGCAGGTGGCGGCCGTGGATGCCGAGATCGGCGGCGAGTTGCGCACCGGAGAACGGTGGGCCGGTCTGCGGGCCAAACTGGAGGCCCTTCCGGAGCGACCGCTCAGCGACCCGGAGGCCGCCTTCAGCGCCTACCGGGAGGTCACCGACCTGCTGCTGGCCCTGCACACCAAGGTGCGGGAGACATCCGGCCTGGTCCAGGACCCCGGTGCCGACTCGTACTTCCTCCAGGACGGTGTCGGAGAGGAGATGCCGGAGGCCCTGGTCGCCGCCGGTCGACTCACCGACCTGGCCGCCCTCGTCCAACGGCGGCCCGACAGCGAACGGCTGCGCTCCCTCAGTGAACTGGCCGCCTACCGGGTGGCCGCCCTCGGGCCCGCCAACGACCTGGTCAACAACCTTCGGGCGGTGATGGACAGTTCGGAGAGCGCCGACCTCGGCGGGCACGTGCTCACCCCCTTCGACGCCTACCAGCGGGGCGTCGAGGCGATGGCGCTGACCTCCCAACCGGACCGGACCGGTGCGATCGACCTGGTACGGCTCACCGGGGCCCGCCTGGAGGCGCACGAGGCCGCCAAGCAGCTACAGCCGGTTCTGCTGGACGAGGTCGACCGGCTGCTGGTCGAGCGGATCGATGAACTCAACCGGGACGACCTGCTGGTCCTCGGCGCGGGTGGGGTGGCCGTACTGCTCCTGGTCGCCCTGGCGGTGACCGGTTGGTCAGCCCGCCGGAAGGACGACCCGGTAGCCCTGGACCCGGCCGGTGGCGCCCCGACGGGTGTCGACCCGACCGTGCCGACCACCACCCGGTGGGAGCAGATGCCGGCGCAACGGTCCCCGGTGGCCGTGGGCAACAGCCCCGATCCGGATCGCTGGAGGCCCTTCGATGCTGCTCGATAGGCTTCGGATCCGGGGCAAGCTGGCCCTGTTGGTGCTGATCCCGGTGCTCTGCATGCTCGGGCTGACCCTGCCGGTGGTCACGGAACGGGCCGGGGTGGCCCGGCGGGCCGGTGACATCGCCAGCACCGTGCAGGTCGCCAACCGGGTCGGCACCATCCTGCAACACCTGCAACGGGAACGGATGCTCGCGGTCGGTCTGCTGCTGCGACAGATCGACCGCAGGGACCTGGTCCAGCAGATCGCGGAGGTGGACGACCTGGTCTTCGACCTCCGGGCGGAACTGGGCGAGGAGCTGTCCCCCGGGGTGACCGCGGCGCTGGAGGGGGTCCGGCAACTGACTCCGGTACGCACGGCCACCCTCGCCAACCGCGCCACCGCCGACCAGATCATCGGCACCTACGCCCCGGTGCACCTGGCCCTGATCGACTCGCTGCGACTGCCGTACGACGTGGACACCCGGACCCCGGTCGGTCGGCAGGTGCTGGCCCTGGACCGCATCCTGCGCAAGAGCGAGGGCATCAGCGCCGGGTCCGCCCTCATCGTGCTGATCGCCGCCGACCCCCGTCCGGAGCTGGCCACCGCCTTCGTGGCCAACATGGCCACCCTCCGGGCGGACAGCAACCAGATGATCGGCCTGCTCAGCCCCGACCAGTTGGGGTTGCTGGACATCGAGCAGGCCGCGGTGGACTCCCGCGCCGGGGAGGACTTCCTCGACCAGAGCGCCCTGGACCCGGTCACCGCGGCGTCCCGGATTCCCCTGGAGGCCCTCTACCCGACCACCTCCTCCCTGATCACCCTGGGTCAGTTCGTGGAGAAGAAGCTGGTCACCGACGTCACCGCGGCGGTACGCGCCGAGCGGCAGTCCGCGCTGATCGCCGCGTACTGGGTGACCGCCCTGGTACTGCTGATCATGCTGGTGGTCGTGCTGCTGGCCCTGGTCATCGGCCGGTCGGTGGCTCGGCCGCTGACCCGACTCACCCGGTCCGCCGACCGGGTAGCCCGGGTCGCCGAGTCCGAGCTGCTGCGGGTGGCCGACGACGAGTCCGACCAGCCTCAGTCGATCCGCCTGGACCGGGTGGAGATCCGGGGCCAGGACGAGATCGGTGACCTGGCCCGGGCCTTCGAACGGGTCCAGAGCACCGCCGCGCAGTTGGTGGAGCGGCAGGTGGCGGGTCGGCGCAACGTGGCCCAGATGTTCGGGCACGTCGGTCGGCGTACCCAGAATCTCGTCGGTCGGCAGATCGCCCTGATCGACCGGTTGGAGCAGCAGGAGACCGACCCGGGACGGTTGGAGAACCTGTACCGCCTCGACCACATCTCCAGCCGACTGCGGCGCAACGCCGGCAACCTGGTGGTGCTCTCCGGGGCGGCCGGGGACGTGGTGCACGCCGCACCGGTTCCGCTGGCCGACGTGGTCCGCCTGGCCCTCGGTGAGATCGAGGACTACACCCGGGTCGACGTGCAGGCCCCCATCGATGTGGCCGCGGCCCCGGCGGTCGTCGGTGACCTGGTGCTGGCCCTGGCCGAGCTGATGGAGAACGCGACCGTCTTCTCCCCGCCGCACACCCGGGTGGTGGTCAGCGGCGACCTGACCGACGAGGGTGCCCGGCTGACCGTGGTGGACCACGGGATCGGCATGACGGCGGCACGACTGGCCGAGGAGAACGCCCGGCTGACCCGACGCGAGCGGCTGGACCTGGTCCCGACCGAGGTGCTCGGGTTGTTCGTGGTGGGCCGGTTGGCCCGGCGGCACGGCTGGGCGGTCGCCCTGTCCACCACCCTCAGCGGCGGGGTCACCGCCACCCTGTCGATCCCCCGGGCGGACCTGGTCCTCGGCACGATCGAGCCGCCCCGGGCCACCCCGATCACCGTCCGGCCGGCCCTGCCGGGCCGCCCCCAGCCGATGCCGGTGGGCCCGGCCCGACCCGGGGAGGCGCTGGCACCCGTCGGTGCCGGCGGGCCGGGCGGGTTCGATCAGCGGCTGCTGAGCCGGGCGACCGAGAGCCTCGAGTTGGCCGAGTCATGGAACGCCTTCGCCACCGGTGGCCGCGAGGTGACCGTCGGCCCGACCGGCGGACCGGTCCCGGCGCCGACGGCACCGGCCGGAGCGACCACCCCGCCGCCGGGAATCCGGCAACGGGTGCCCGGGGCCAGCCTGCCCAGGATCGCACCCGGGGTCGGCCCGGTGGACGCCACCGGCGCCGACCCGATCGCCGCCCGCAGCCTGGTCGAACAGTTCGAATCCGGGGTACGCCGGGCCGAACAGCAGCGGGGGAAGGTCCTCCCCGAGCCGATCGCCCCCGCACCGTCGGGCGCGCCGACCCATCTGACCCGGCGGGTCCCCGGTGCGAACCTGGTCACCACCCCGGCCCGGCCGCCGATCACCGACCACCCCGGCGACCCGGCCGAGGTACGCGATCTCCTCAACGCGTTCGAGACCGGGGTCGCCCGGGCTCTGCGCGATGTCCGCCCCGACCACAGCGACGACGAAGGAACGCCACATTGACCAGCCCGCACGTACACGAGAACCTCGACCACTCAGGCCACCCGGTCGGGGACCTCAGCCCCGAGGCCCGCACCTTCAACTGGCTGCTGGACACCTTCACCTCCAGCACGGCGGGCGTGGTGGAGGCGATCGCCGTCTCGTCGGACGGGCTGCTGATGGCCATGTCCGCGATCAAGGACCGGTCCAACGCGGAACGGCTGGCCGCGGTGGTCTCCGGCATGACCAGCCTGGCCGGTGGCGCCGCCAGCTGGTACGCCCTCGGCGGGCTGAACCGGGTGGTGGTGGACATGGCCGAGGGGTATCTGCTGATCAGTGCGATCAGCAGCGGCTCGGTGCTGGGGGTGGTGGCCGACCGGTCGGCCAATCTCGGCACGGTGGCCTACGAGATGACCCTCTTCGCCGGTCGGGCCGGTAGTGCGCTGACACCGCGTCTGATCGCCGAACTCAAGAATTCCGTACAGCAGTGAACCCCGACGCCGCCGGTGCGGATCCGGGGCCGGTCCCCCGGATCCGGCCCTATCTGCGCGAGTCCCGTCCGGTCGGTGCCCCCGACCCGACGGAGACACCGGCGGCGGTCGGGACGGAACCTGGGACACCGCCCGGCCTGCGCCCGTTCGTGCTCACCTCCGGTCGGGTGGCCGGAGCCGACCCGACGATCGGCCTGGAGACCCAGGTGACGGCCCGGTCGACCGCCGAGGCGCGGCACCTGACAGCCGCCCGGCTGACCCCGGAACTCCAGGCGATCGTGGCACTCTGTGACGAGCCGATCTCGGTCGCCGAGATCTCCGCCAAGACCCGGCTGCACTTCGGTGTGACCCGGGTGCTGGTGGGTGACCTGCGGGCGGCCGGTCATCTCGATGTGCACGTCACCGACGAGGCTCTCGACCCCGACATCATCCTGCGAGTGATTGATGGACTCCGTGCAATCTCCTGACTGGCCGGTCGCCCCACAGGGCGCGCTCACCGCCAACAGCGCCACGGCACGCTACGGCGGCCCCCCTCCGGTGCCCCCGCCGGTGGTGGGTCGGGCCACTGCGCCCCCGCCCCGGCCGGCCGGGGCGCCGTACCCTCCCTCGGCCCCCGCGCCGGCCGGGATGGGCCCGGCCCCGCGCCCCGCGCCACCGATCCCGGTCAAGATTCTGATCGCGGGCGGTTTCGGGGTGGGCAAGACGACCACGGTGGCCTCCATCTCGGAGATCCAACCGCTGACCACCGAGGCGGAGATGACCATCGCCGGGCTGGGGGTGGACGATCCGGGACAACGCTTCGACAAGACCACCACCACGGTGGCGATGGACTTCGGCTGCGTCACCATCGACCGCAGCCTCAAGCTCTACCTGTTCGGTACGCCCGGTCAGGCCCGCTTCGGCTTCATGTGGGACGACCTGGCGCGGGGGGCACTCGGGGCGCTGGTGGTGGTCGACAGCGCCCGGCTGGACGACAGTTACCCGGCGATCGACTTCTTCGAGCGGGCCCGGTTGCCCTTCGTGGTCGGGGTGAACGCCTTCGACGGGCGGCTGGCCCACGATCTCGGTGCGATCCGATGGGCCCTGGCGATCGGGGACCATGTACCTCTGGTGCAGTTCGACGCCCGTGACCGACTCTCGGTACGGGACGCCCTGCTGGTCGTCCTGGATCGGGCGCTGGTGCGGGCCACCCGGGACAAGCGGGCCTGAGCCGAACGGCTCAAGCCCCTGGTGGGAAGGGGTGAGGCGAATGCGAGGCGGGCTGGACGAGACCCTGGCTCGGATGCGGCGGCGCGAGGAGGCCCTGCGCCGCCGGTCCACCGGGGCCACCGACAGAGCCGACGAGGCAGCCGGGGCGGGGGATCCGGAGGGCTCCTCCGGCGGCCGCAACGCCGGGCCCGGCTGGACCACCCCCCGGGCACCGGCCGGGTCCCCGCCACGCGGTGTGCTCGACGATGTCGTCGAGGCGCTGCGGGCCGCCGTCGCGGTCCATCCGGGCGCGGCGGTCACCGCCCGGATCGACCAGGACGGGCAGGCGTACGACCTGCGGGTGGCCTGGACCGGTGCGGAGGTGACCGTGACCGGGCAGCCGGTGGTGGCACCCCCGGCCTGGCCGCTGTCGGAGCACACCGTCGCCGACTGGCCGGCCAGCCAGGAGACCCTGCCCGGCGCTCCGGCGGCCCGGCTGGCCGAGCTGATCCGCCGCAACCCCGCCCTGCTGGCCGGGGAGGAGCCGCCAGGCTGACCGGACGCGGGATGATCGCGCCGTTTAAGGTCAGGCGATGGGCGAACCCGAGTTGACCTTGACCGCGAGCCTGCGTCCGGCCGCGCTGGATGCCCGGCGCGGCGTCGTCCGGCTGCACCCCGAGGTGCTCACCGCCCTGGCCCTGCGGCCGGGGGACCCGGTCCAGTTGACCGGCCAGCGGGTGACCGCCGGCATCGTCGCCCCGGCCGAGTCGACCGCCAGCACCGCCCTGCTGTACGCCGATGACCTGATCCTGGGCAACCTAGGTCTCCGCGACGGCGGGCAGGTGCGGGTGAGCGCCACCCCGGTCGTCGCGGCCACCCGGGTGCTGCTCGCCGGGCCGGCGCAGATAGTCGCCGTGGTCTCCCCGGAGATGCTCCGGTTGGCCCTGCTGGGCAAGGTGGTCACCACCGGGGACGACGTCTCCCTGCTGCCCCAGGACATCCTGCCGGACGCCGCCACCCGCAACCTGGTCGAGGCGGCCCGGCGCAGCCTCTCCAACCGGGTCGGCTACGCCTGGACCAGCACCCTGTTGCGGGTCGTCGCGGTCGAACCCGAGGTGGGTGCCCTGGTAACCATGGACACCATGGTCGGTTGGCAGCACGGGGCCGCCACCGGAGGTGTCGCCGACCCGATCGCCACCCGCACGGCCTCCCTTGCCGGTCCCGGTGGGGCGGTCAGGGTCCAGGCCGGTGGGGCCACCACCGCCGGTACGTCTCAGGCCGACTGGACGGGCACCAGGGGCGCGGCCGAGGAGGAGCACGTCCCCTCGGTGGATGAGCTGCCCGGCCTGCGGGCCCAGGCCGAGGAGCTGAACGAACTGCTGGACCTCGGCTTCCACCACCGCGAGGTGCTGGCCCGGCTGGGCACCGCGGTGGCGCTGGGGGTGCTGGTCAGCGGTCCGGCCGGCTCCGGCAAGTCGGCCCTGGTCCGGGCGGTAGCCGCTCAGGTCGGGGCCCGGGTCCATCCACTCTGGGCACCCGAGATCGCCGCGCTGACCAACTCCTCGGCGGCGGACCGACTGCGGGCGACCACCGCCGAGGTGCTGACCGACGGCCCGGCCGTGCTGCTGGTCTCCGACGTGGAGGCGTTGGCCCCGGCGGACACCCCGGGACCGGTGGCCACGGTGTTCCGCCAGTGCCTGGCCCAGATCGTCCGGGCCGGCGCCGCCGTGGTCTGCACCACCAGCCGCCCGGAGGCCATGGACCCGGCGCTGCGGTCCCCGGATCTGCTCTCGGTACGGATCGATGTGCCCCTGCCGGACGCCGCCCTGCGCCGGGAACAGTTGACCGTGTTGACCCGTCCGGTCCCGCTGGCCGAGGACGTACGGCTGGAGGAGGTGGCCGGGCGTACCCCCGGTTTCGTCGCCGCCGACCTGGCCGCGCTGGTCCGGGAGGCCGGGGTCCGCGCGGCGCGGCGGCAGAAGTCGGCCGAGAACCCGACCGTACGGATGGCCGACTTCACGGCCGCCCTGGAGGTGGTCCGGCCGACGACCATGGCCGCCTCCACCCTGGAACTGGCCCGGGTCACCCTGGACGATGTCGGTGACCTGGTAGAGGTCAAGCAGCAGTTGACCGAGTCCGTGCTCTGGCCCCTGACCTACCCGGACACCTTCGCCCGACTGGGGGTGCAGCCACCTCGCGGGGTGCTGCTCTACGGCCCGCCGGGCTGCGGCAAGACCTACCTGGTGACCGCCCTGGCCGGCTCCGGACGGGCCAATGTGCTCTCCGTCAAGGGCGCGGAACTGCTGTCGAAGTGGGTCGGCGAGAGCGAACGGGCCGTCCGCGAACTGTTCCGCCGGGCCCGGGAGGCCGCCCCGACCCTCGTCTTCCTGGACGAGGTGGACGCCCTGGCCCCGGTACGCGGCCAGGCCACCGACGGTGGCACCACCGACCGGGTGGTGGCCGCCCTGCTCACCGAGCTGGACGGGGTGGAGGCCCTGCGCAATGTCGTCGTGGTCGGCGCTACCAACCGGCCCGACCTGATCGACCCGGCGCTGCTGCGCCCGGGTCGGCTGGAACGGCTGGTCTACGTGCCGCCACCGGACGCCGAGGCACGCGCGGCGATCCTGCGCGCCGCCGCCCGCAACGTGCCGCTGGCCGAGGACGTCGATCTCGACGAGCTCGGCGGAGACCTGGACGGCTTCTCGGCCGCCGACTGCGCCGCGCTGGTCCGGGAGTCGGCCCTGGCGGCGATGCGCGAGTCACTGACCGCCGCCACGGTCACGGCCGCACACGTGCAGACCGCCCGCAGTCGGGTCCGCCCCTCCCTGGATCCGGCCCAGGTGGCCTGGCTGGCCGCGTACGCCGAGCAGCGGAGCTGAGCCCTAGAGCGCCGGTGGGGTCGAGTCGAGGTGAATCTCGGCGTACACCTTCTCGCCGTCCTCGCGTAGCTTCGCGCCGCACTTCTCCAGCACGGACAGCGCCCCGCGATTCTCCGGTGTGGTGTCGGCGACCACCACCCGCATCCCGGCCGCGGCGGCCAGGTTCAACAACTCGCGTAGGGCCGCCGCGCCGATGCCCTGACCCCGGGCGGAGCGACCCAGCCACATGCCCGCCTCGACGGTGTCCGGGGCGTCCCGGCGGGTCATCCGGATCATCCCGACCACCTCACCCCCGGCCATGATCGCGTACATGGCGGTGCGGGGGGCCGAGTGCAGACCACCGAAGTTGGCCCGGTGGAACTCCCGGAAGGCCTCCCTGCGGGCGTGGGACCAGCCGGCCGGGGCATCCACTGGCGGCATCACGTCGTCCGGCTCCGCCTCAGCGGCTGCCACGGACAGCAACGGTTCAAGATTCTGCTCGTCCACCGGCTCCAACCGGACCGCACCCGTCACCTGCCGGAGTCTTCCGCGCTCGGCCGGGGAAGTCCACCGGGTTGCCGAGGAGGTGCCCCTCCGGTCCGCAGGAATCGACCAGTCGGGTCGGTTCAGCGGCGGCGGCTCCGGGCCCGGGAGGCGCGCAGTCGGCGCAGTCGGCCGACCAGCACCGGGTCGGCGGCCAGCGCCGCCGGATTGTCCAGCAGGGCGTTGAGCAACTGGTAGTAGCGGGTGGCGGAGAGCCCGAAACGATCCCGGATCGCCTGTTCCTTGGCGCCGGCGTGCCGCCACCACTGCCGTTCGAAGGCGAGGATCTCCTGCTCCCGCTCGCCGAGGGCACCAACCGACTCCGGGCCCGCAGCGACGGTCGGTGCTCCGGCTTCCGTGGTCGAGGCTTCGGCAGCGGCGGTCGGTGCGGACTCGGCTTCGGGTGCGGAACGCGGCAGCGGCACCGCCCCGGAGTCCGGGCCGGTCGGCACCCGGGCCTCGAAGCTCTGGGCGGTCGGGGTGGCGTCGGCGGGCGGCAATGGGGCTCCTCACGGGGGCGGCCGACACGGGCGACGCCAGCCGGGTTCCCAGCCTAACCACAGGTCACGGCCGACGCACCAGGAGCGCGCCGAGGCCGTTGCCACACCGGAACAGGTGCCGAAAGAGGTGCCCGCCCGTGGGCGCGATCCGGGGAGAGATCGTGCCCACGGGCGGCCTGGGTGCGGGTCCTCAGGTGATGTCGCGCCGACGCAGCGTCCAGAGGGCCCCGCCGAGGAACACCACCACCGCGACCGTGAACAGGATCGACGAGTGCTGCATGGTGATGTCCATGGTGGCCGGCTGGCACTCACCGGTGTAGGAGGCGTCACAGGATCGCCAGTCGGTGAGGGTCGTGCTCTTGGCCATCCAGGCGTACAGGTAGGTGGGCCACAGCCAGGCGTCGGCGAACCGGACCTGGGCCAGTTCCAGCATGATGGTCAGCCCGGTCTGGCCGACCACCATGACCGCCACCGCCCCGCCCAGTGCCATCGCGGTGTGCCGGCCCAGTGAGGCCAGGGCGAAGCCCACGGTCGCCGCGACCAGCACCAACACGATCCCGCGCAACCCGGTGAGCAGGAAGGACTGCCAGACCCCGGAGGTCACCCCCTCGGTGGTCCCGCGCCAGTTGGCGATCAGCCAGAGCAGGCCGAACCACACCGCGGTGGCCGGCACCGCCAGGGCCAGCATGCCGGTGAGCAACGCGCCCAGCTTGGTCAACAGAACGGTCAGCCGTTTCGGTCGCCACAGCAGCAGGTTCATCATTCCGCCGCTGTTCCACTCGGCGCCGATGAAGGAGGCCCCCACCACGTAACCGACCATGCCCAGAATCGCCGCGAGGGTGACCAGCATGTCCGGCACGTTGGTCTTGAAGATGAAGGTCGACGGGAGGTACCACTCCTCCTGGTAGCTCTCCCGTTCCGGCGGGGCGATCGTCGCGCAGTCGGCCGGGTAGTCGTCGACGTTCTCGCCGGCCGCCTTCGCGCGCTCACAGTTCGCGCGCTCCTGATCGGCCCACCGCACCTGCTCCTGGTGCTGCTGGTCGGCGGCCCGGCGGGCTTCGGCCCACTGTTCGGGACCGATTTTCTCGTTGGTCAGGAGCAGGCCCACCACGATCAGGCCCAGCACCAGCAGGCCACCCACGGTCGTCCAGCGGGCGAAGCGCCGCTTGGCCAGCCGGCGCAGCTCGGTACGGAAGAGACTCACGCGCCCCAACCTCCCCCGGTGGGTGCGGACGGTGCCGCCCCATCGACTTGTACGGACTGGTCGACCTGCCGATGCTGGCCGGGGACCGGCGCGGTGTTGGTCAGCTCCAGGAAGACGCTCTCCAGGTCCACCGTGACCGGGGCGAGTTCGCTGACGTAGAGGCCGTGTTCGGCCAGCAGCCGGGTGACGGCGGCCGGCTTGTCCACCCCGGAGACCATCAGATGGTCCTGGTTCGCGGTGACCCGGTAACCGTTGCCGTGCAGGGCGTTGGCGGCCAGCGGCAGGTCCATCACGGCTTCCAGCCGGACCCGGATTCCGCCGGAGGAGTGCTGGGCCAGCACCTCGTCGACCGGGCCGAAGGCCACCCGGCGACCCAGCGAGATGATGGTGACGGAGTCACAGATCAGCTGGATCTCGCCGAGGATGTGGCTGGAGAGCAGCACGGTCATCCCCGACTCGGCCAGGTTGCGCACCAAGGTACGCATCTCCCGGATGCCGCCCGGGTCCAGGCCGTTGGCCGGCTCGTCCAGGATCAGCAGCCGGGGGTTCTTCAGCAGGGCCGAGGCGACCGCCAGGCGCTGCTTCATGCCGAGCGAGTACGTCTTGACCCGCTCGCCGGCCCGATCGCGCAGGCCGACCAGTTCCAGCACCTCGTCGACCCGCTGGGCGGGCACCTCGCCGGCGCCGGCCAGCAGGGACAGGGTGTCGCGGGCGGTGAAGTTCGGGAAGAACTGCGGGCTCTCCACGATCGCGCCGACCTGCCGGGCTACCTGGGGCAGCGCCGCCGGCACCTCCTGGCCGAGGATGGACATCCGGCCACCGTCGGAGCGGATGAGACCGAGCAGGGTTCGCAGAGTGGTGGTCTTTCCGGACCCGTTGGGGCCCAGGAAGCCGTGCACCTCGCCGGCTTCGACCCGCATGTCAAAGCCGTCCAGGGCGTTGCGGGTGCCACGTCGTCGGCTCCGGTACGTCTTTCGTAGACCTTCGATTTCCAGGACAGCTGGCATGCTGCACCTCCCCCGTTGTGTGTGGGTGTCCACGTCACCATACGCGGTATGCAGCCGATGGCAATACCCGGTATGCATCAGCGTTTCGGGCGGCAGTCAGCCCTACCCTCCCGGCGGCACCCCTCACCCGCCGTACGCAGGTACGCAGGGCGCCGGCATCGACGGCGGGTGGTGTCGCGCCCTCAGGCGCAGATGACGTGGACCCCGGCGGCGCGGAAGGCCTCGACCACCTCGGATGCGGCACCCGAGTCGGTGACCAGGGTTTCCACCCGGTCGATCGGACAGATCCGGGCGAAGGCGTGACCCCCCAGTTTGGAGGAGTCAGCGATTATCACCACTCGTTTGGCCCGGGCCACCATCAGGTTGTTCATCGCCGCCTCCCCCTCGTGATGGGCGGCGGCACCCAGGTGGGGGTCGATGGCGTCCACCCCGAGCAGGGCCACGTCCAGGGTCACCTCGCGCAGCAGGGCCCCACCCAGGGGGCCCACCAGCTCGAAGGACTTGGGTCGCACCACCCCGCCGGCCACCACCACCTTCATCCGGGAGCGGACCAGCAACTCGTTGGCGATGTTGAGGGCGTTGGTGACCACGGTCAACTGGGCGCCCTCGGCACTGGTGTTGAGATCCGGACGTACGGCCAGGGCCCGCGCCACCTCGGTGCTGGTGGTGCCGCCGTTGAGGCCGACCACCGTGCCCGGAGTGACCAGGGCCGCGGCGGCCGCGCCGATGCGCTGCTTCTCCGCGGAGTGCTTGGCGGTCTTGTAGCGCAACGGCAGGTCGTAGGAGACCCCGTTGGCGACCGCGCCACCCCGGGTACGGGTGATCATCTGCTGCTGGGCGAGCTGATCGAAGTCCCGCCGGATGGTCGCCTGCGACACCGCCAGCCGCTCGGCGGCCTCCTCCACGGTGACCCGACCGGTGTCGGTCAGCATTTCGAGCAGGGCGTTCCATCTCGCGTAACGGTCCACCCCGGGACCTCCGTGTCTGCACGAACGGTGATTGGTTGCGTGCACACTAGTGCGCGAAACTACGATGAGGCAAAACCCTGCATTGCTCGATCATCCCAGCGGTTGCTATTTCCATCGGATTTCGCGCAGAATAACGCTCGAAAGACGGGCCAAACGAGCCGTAATGCGCAGCCGCTGCGAGGAGTTCTCATGGCGTTCGTTCCCGCGGAGATCGCAAGCCAGCCGGACTGTTGGCGCCAGGCCGCCGACCTGGCCCCCCGGGTCCTCGACCGGCTACCCCGCCGCGGTGAACGGGTCGCCGTCGTCGGCTGCGGCACCTCGTGGTTCATGGGGATGTCGTACGCGGCCCGCCGGGAGGCCGCCGGGCACGGCGAGACGGACGCCTTCCAAGCCAGCGAGTTCCCCACCGGCCGCCGCTACGACCGGCTGCTGGCGATCACCCGCTCCGGCACCACCACCGAGGTCCTCGACCTGCTGGCCGCCCTGCGCGGGCGGATGCCGACCACCGTGCTGGTCGGTGACCCCACCTCCCCGGCGGTGAGCCTGGCCGACGCCGCCGTCACCATGCCCTTCGCGGACGAACGGGCGGTAGTGCAGACCCGCTTCGCCACCACCGCGCTCGCCCTGTTGCGTACCCAGCTCGGCGACAACATCGACGCTCTGGTCGCGGACGCGGAGGTGGCCGTACGTGCCCCGCTGCCGATCGACCCGAACCTGATCGAGCAGGTCACCTTCCTGGGCCGGGGCTGGACCATCGGCCTGGCCCTGGAGGCCGCCCTTAAGTGCCGGGAGGCGGCCACCTTCTGGGCCGAGGCGTACCCGGCCATGGACTACCGACACGGCCCGATCTCGGTGGCCGCCCCCGGCCGGCTGGTCTGGGCCTTCGGTGACCTGCCCGAGGGCCTCCCCGAGGATGTCGCCGCCACCGGCGCGGCCTTCGCCCACAGCCGCACCCACGGGGTGCGTACCGTGCTGGGCCGCTGGGCCGCCGGACGTACCCCGGTGGACCCGATGGCCGACCTGATCCTGGCGCAACGGTTCGCCGTGGCCCTGGCGACGAGTCGCGGGCTGGACCCGGACGCGCCCCGGCACCTGAGCCGGTCCGTGGTGCTCGCGTGAGGCTGCGCGACGGCACTGTCGTCGTCGCGCTGGACGTCGGCGGCACCGGGATCAAATGCGCCCTGATCCGTCCGGACGGGGCCGTCGTGCACAGCGAACGGCATCCCACCGGCGCACACCGTGGGGCCGAGGCCGTGGTCGACACCATCCTGACCGTCGCCGAGGGACTGACCACCACCGCACGGTCCGCCGGGCTGACCCCGGCCGCGCTCGGCATCGTGGTGCCCGGCATCGTGGACCAGGCCCGGGGGATGGTCCTCTGGGGGGCGAACGTCGGCTTCCGGGACGTACCGCTGCGGAAGCTGGCCGCCGACCGGCTCGGCCTGCCCACCGCGCTGGGCCACGACGTACGCGCCGGGGGCCTGGCGGAGGCGCGGCTGGGTGCCGGCCGGGACACCGAGCACCTGCTGTTCGTGGCGATCGGCACCGGCATCGCCGCCGCGCACGTGGTCGCCGGTACGGCGGCCACCGGGGCACACGGCGCCGCCGGGGAGTTCGGCCACATCCTGATCCGTCCCGGGGGCCCGCCCTGTGGCTGCGGCCGATCCGGCTGCCTGGAGGCCATCGCCTCCGCCTCGGCGGTGGCCCGCCGCTACACCGACCTGGCCGCCGCCGGACCGGCCGTGATCACCGCCGCCGAGGTGGCCCAGCGGGCAGCCGCCGGTGAGGAACTGGCCACCCGGGTCTGGCGGGAGGCCGTCGAGGCCCTGGCCGACGGACTGGCCACCGGACAGGCCCTGTTCGATGTGGAGACGGTCGTGCTGGGCGGGGGCCTGGCCCAGGCCGGTCCGGGGCTGTTCGACCCCCTGAGTAGCGCGCTGCGTGATCGACTGACCTTCCACCGGGAACCGCGACTGGTCCCGGCCGCTCTCGGTGACCAAGCCGGCTGCCTCGGCGCCGCCCTGCTCGCCCTCGACCAGTTGGAGATGTCATGACCGTACGGGTGAACGGCCGGGTGGTGACCCCGAGCGGGGTGGTCCGACAGGGCTGTGTCGAGGTCAAGGGCGACCGGATCAGCGCGGTGGCCGAGTACCCGTCGGTGCGGGACGGGCACTGGATCGTCCCCGGCTTCGTGGACATCCACAACCACGGCGGGGGCGGGCACACCTTCACCACCGGCGACGCGGACTCCGCCCGGGCCGCCGCCGCCTTCCACCTGAACCGCGGCACCACCAGCCTGCTGGCCGGCCTGGTCAGCGCCCCCATCGAGCTGATGCGGTCGGCCACCACCGCCTTCGCCCCGCTGGTCAAGCAGGGGGTGCTTGCCGGCATCCACTTCGAGGGGCCGTACCTGTCCGCCGCCCGCTGCGGGGCCCAGAACCCGCAGTTTCTCCGCGACCCCTCACTCGACGAACTGACCGAGTTGGTCGAGCTGGGCGAGGGGACGGTACGGATGGTCACCCTGGCCCCGGAACGGGACGGGGCCCTGGCCGCCATCGAGATGCTCACCGGACGCGGGGTGGTGGCCGCGGTCGGGCACACCGACGCGACGTACGAGCAGACCCGCGCCGCCATCGCGGCGGGCGCCAGCGTCGGCACCCACGTGTTCAACGGCATGGGCCCGGTGCACCACCGCGAGCCGGGCCCGGCCGTGGCGTTGTTGAGCTCCCCGAACGTGTTCTGTGAGCTGATCGCCGACGGGGTGCACCTGCACGACGGCACCCTGACCTTCGCCATCTCCACGGCCGGGCCGGAACGCTGCGCCCTGATCACCGACGCGATGGCCGCCGCCGGTATGCCGGACGGCGAGTACGAACTCGGTGGTCAGGCGGTGACCGTCACCGAGGGGGTGGCCCGGCTGTCAGGCGACGGCGCGATCGCCGGCAGCACCCTGACCATGGACGCGGCGCTGCGGCACGCGGTGGCCGCCGGGCTCTCGGTGCCCGAGGCGGTACGCATGGTCTCCACCACCCCGGCGCTCGCCATCGGCCTCGGCAACGAGGTCGGCACCCTGCAGGCCGGTCTCCGCGCCGACCTGGTGGAACTCGACGAGGACCTGAATGTCGTCCGGGTGATGCGGGCGGGTGCCTGGGTGCAGTGACCGGCCTCAGCGCGGCGCCGGGATCTCCACCCCCAGGACGGCCTGCTCGTCGGGGCGGTGCACCAACTCCTCGGTCAGGAAGGACTGCACCGCGTGGCGCATCCCGACGTCCCGCCCGGCCCGCTCGGAGAGCAGCCACTTGTGCTCGATGATCTGGGCGAACAGCTCCTGCGGCTCCAGCTTGCGTCGCAGGTGCGCAGGGACGGCCCGGACCACCGGCTCGAACACCTCGGTCAGCCAGCGGTGGGCGGCCTGCTGCTCGTCGGTCAGGTCGCTCTCCGCCCGGTAGGCGTCCAGGTCGTTTAGCAGCTTGCGGGCCTGGTTCTCCTCGGCGTCCAGGCCGGTCAACCGGAGTAGTCGCCGGTGGTGGTAGCCGGCGTCGACCACCTTGGGTCGGATCAGGTAGCGCCCGTTGCCGATCGTCGACATGGCCACCTCGGCCACGTCGAAGCCCAGCTCGTTGAGGCGCCGGATCCGCCCCTCGATGTCGTGTCGGGCGTCCCGCTCCACCTGCTGCTCGTAGCTGATCTCGTGCCAGAGCCGTTCGTAGCGCTGCACCACCTCCTCGCAGACCACCTCCGGGTCGATCGAGTCGTGCAGCAGGCCGGCGGCCTGAAGGTCCAGGGCCTCGCCGAAGATGTTCACCCGGGCGATCTCCAGGTCCTCACCACGTTGACCGTTGGAGAGGGCGCTGCGCAGGGCCCCGGTCTCGGCGTCCACCAGGTACGCGGCGAAGGCGCCCGCGTCCCGCCGGAACAGGGTGTTCGACAGTGAGCAGTCACCCCAGAAGAAGCCGGTCAGGTGCATCCGGACCAGCAGGGCGGCCAGGGCGTCCAGCAGCCGCCCCATGGTTCCCGGTCGCAGGGTGTGCGAGAACAGCGCCCGGTACGGCAGGGAGAACTGGAGATGCCGAGTGATCAGCACCGGGTCGAGGGGCTCACCGGCCTCGGACTCCCGGTCGGCGACGATCGCCACCGCCTGCACGGAGGGGAAGTCGATCCGCTCCAGGGCGCGGAGCAGGTCGTACTCCCGCTCGGCGACCCGTTCCCCGGTCTCCTTGACCGCGTAGACGTACCCGCCCAGTCGCACGAACCGCACCACATGACGGGAGATGCCCTGCGGCAGGGCGACCAGATGCTCGGCCGGCCACTGCTCCAGCGGTGTCGACCAGGGCAGGTCGAGCAGGGCCGGGTCCACTAGGGCCGAAGTGATCCGCACGGCGTCAAGTCTGACGGCTGGGCCGCCGGAACGCTCCCCGGCGTGGCTGGGCACACAGTCACCCCGATCACCGCCTGAACCCGGCCGCCGTGCCGGGCCGGTAGCGTGATCGGGTGCGAGAAACCCCGACGGTACGGCGCAAGGTGCGGCTGATGCCGGTCCGACCGGCCGGCTGGTGGTTCGACGCGCTGCTGCTGGTCGCCCTCGTCGGACTGACCGGGGCCCTGGCCGTCGGCTGGTTCTTCGGCATCGACCGGTGGGTCGCCGACTGGGCCGAGGCGAATCGGCCGACCGCCGCCTGGTGGGTCGCGGTCATCCTGAACTACCTGGGCCAGGGCACCCCGCTGACCCTGATCGCGGTCGGCCTGTCGGTGCTACTGGCCCGCCGACTGCGCTCGGTACGCCCACTGCTGGTTCCGGTGGCGGCCTTCGCGCTGACCTACCTCACCATCGGACCGTTGAAGGTGTGGACGGCCCGACCGGCACCGAGCGCCAGCATCAAGGAACCCTTCCTGCCACCGGAGCAGACCCTCCCGCTGTTCCAGGAGGACCTGCCGGTCCGGTTCGCCCAGTCGTACCCCTCCGGACATGTGGCCAACGCGATCGTCTGGTACGGCGTCATCGCGCTGCTGCTAGCCCCCCTGCTGGCGGACCTCGGCCGGAGGCTGCCGCACCGGGTGGTGCTGGCGATCCGGATCGTTCCGCCGACCGTGGTGCTGTGCACGACCACCTACCTGGGCTGGCACTGGCTGAGCGACTCGGTGGCCGGGCTGATGCTGGGGCTGCTGCTGGACCGGATTCTGCACCGGGTGCCCTGGGACGACCTGCCGCTACCCGCCCGGTTCCGGCGTTGGGACCAGCCGTTCACCAAGCCTGTCTAGGCTGCGGCAGGTGGACCAGTTGGCGCGCCGGTTGGGCGTACCCGATGCCGTGGTCATCGGTCTGGGGTCGATGCTCGGCGCGGGGGTCTTCGTGGTCTTCGCCCCGGCCGCGGCGGCGGCCGGTGGCCTAGGCCTGCTGGTGGCACTGGCCCTGGCCGGATTCGTCGCCTACTGCAACGCGACAAGTTCGGCCCGGCTGGCCGCCCGCTACCCCGAATCCGGCGGCACCTATGTGTACGGCCGGGAACGGCTCGGCCCGTTCGCCGGTTTCCTAGCGGGCTGGGGGTTCGTGGTCGGCAAGACGGCCAGCTGCGCGGCGATGGCACTGACCATCGGGGCGTACCTCTGGCCGGGGCAAGCCCGGCTCGTCGCCGTCGCCGCCGTCCTCGCGGTGACCGGGGTGAACCTGCGCGGCATCGCCAAGACCGCCACCGCCACCCGCATCCTGGTGCTGGTCGTGCTGGGAGTGCTCGCCCTGGTCGCGGTGGCCGGGGCGACCGAGGTCTCCATCGCCCGGATCGACGCGCCCGGCGGCTCCACTCGGGGCGTCCTAGCCGCCGCCGGCCTGCTCTTCTTCGCCTTCGCCGGGTACGCGCGCATCGCCACCCTCGGCGAGGAGGTACGCGACCCCGAACGCACCATCCCCCGCGCGGTGCCGCTGGCCCTCGGCCTGGTGCTGGTCATCTACCTGGTACTGGCCGTGATCGCCCTCGGGGTGCTCGGTCCGGATCGGCTCGCCGCCTCGGCCGCCCCGCTGGCCGAGGTGGTGACCGCCGCCGGGCTGCCCGGTCTGGACTGGGTGGTCCGCGCCGGGGCCACGGTCGCGGTGACCGGGGTGCTGCTGTCCCTGGTGGCCGGGGTCGGCCGCACCACCCTGGCGATGGCCCGCCGCCGCGACCTACCCGCCGCCCTGGCCACCGTGCACCCCGTACGCCGGGTGCCGCACCGCGCCGAACTGGCCGTAGCAGCCGTGGTGATCCTGGTGGTCATGCTCGCCGACGTACGGGGCGCGATCGGCTTCTCCAGCGTCACCGTGCTCGTCTACTACGCAATCACCAACGCGGCGGCGTTGACCCTCGGCCGGGACCGCGACCGGCGCCTGCCGGTGCAGGCCCTGGCCGGGGCCGGTCTGGTCGGCTGCATCCTGCTCGCAGTCAACCTGCCGCTGGGCAGCGTGCTCGCCGGTTTCGGCGTCCTCGCCCTCGGCTCAGCCTGGTACGCCCTACGCGCAGCACGCCGCTGAACCAGCCCGGTCACTCCGTCTCACGCGGATGGCCGGTGCCGACATACGTGAGCCAGACCGTACGGCGCTCGTCGTCGACGAGGCACCAGATCCGACCTCCGCCGGTCACCTCGTACTGCTGTTCCCAAGTCCCGCTACCTATTCGCCTCAGGCATCTTCAACCAACTGAAAATCACTCCGAATGACGCCATATTCCGCAGGTTCCACCCAGCAACTGAAGCGGCATCCGAGCAGGCTCGACTGCTCTACCCCCAATTGATACGCCAGAACTTCGGCGTCCGTCTTCCGGATTCTGGAGTCGCCCACCTCACGGAATTCCGCGATCCCGCCACGTTTACCAACCACGACATACTCGACCCTCCCTCCAACCCCACTTCTATCCACATGCTCGCCATGGTCGTCAGCCATCGGCTGACCACAAATGCCACATGCAGGTAGACTGGCGGTTGTATCCGGAGACATTTCAGCATCCTCTCAGGAATTTGGCGGTCGTGAGGTTCAACGTGAAGCACACGCGATGAGAATTAACTAGTCATCCGAACTCCAGCTTCTTATGCCATCCTGACGATCCGGCCAATACGGGTAATCCGGGTGGCGGATCTTGGAGCCGGCGGCAAATCCGGATTTCGGTCGGGCTCGCTGGTTGCGCCAGCGGATGTAGCCGCCGATGGCGGCGTCCTGCTCCGTGTGGCTGCGGTGGTCGATTCCGTTGAGAGCGAAGTAGCGCACTGCGGCGAACTCGGCTTCGATCCAGTGCGGGGAGAAGTTGTCGCAGATCAGAGAGAGCTTCTGGTCGGGCCAGCGGCGGCGCAGGGTCTTGAAGAAACGGAGGAACTCGCGCCAGCGTTTGCGATCGCGGATGCGGTAGTGCAGGCGGCCGGTGGCCAGGTCGAGGGCGGCGATCATGTGCCGAACGCCCTGGTCGCGGGTGTAGGTGGCGCGCAGCCGTGCCGGCTGTCCCTGGAATCGCCAGGCCCGGCCGGGGCGTGGTTGCAGGTTCAGCGGCCCGAATTCGTCGACGCAAATCACCCTGCCGCCGACGGGTGGGTGGTCGTAGAGGTCCAGGATCCGGCGCATCTTGGTCGTGAAGTCGGGATCGGTGCTGGCCTTCCAGTTGGCGAGACAGGCCCGGGATCCCTGTCGGTGGCGGGCTGCTGGGTTACGTCTGGGGAGCTGTGCTGCTTTCCGTGACGAAGGCGAAGCGGTACCGTGTGGTACAGTGCGGTACATGATGAGGATTACGCTGCGGGAGTTCCGTGATGGCGCGGGTCGTGTGTTGGACGGGGTTGAGCGCACCGGTGAGCCGGTCATCATCACGAAGTACGAACGGCCTGTCGCCGTGCTGGTCGGCATCGACGAGTGGGAGGAGATCGAGGCGTTCCGGGACCATAGGGACGCTGCGGTGATCGCTCGTTCCCGTGCCGAGGGACAGTTCGTGCCGCTGTCGGCGGCTTTGGAGTCGCTCGGGGTTGATCCTCGTGAGGTGGAGGCGCTGCTGGCTGACCGGGCCAATGGTGAGGCGGCGTGAAGGTTCAAATCGACCGGGACGTGCTGGTCTGGCTGCACAAGCAGCCACGCAACGTGTTCCTGACCGTCCTGAGCGCAATCCTCGGCTTGGTCTCCGACCCTGTGCCACAGAACTCGACCGAGATGCGCGACGGATCCGGGCGTCGGCTGCGCGTCGGTGACTACCGGATCCTCTACCGCCTCGACCGCGACGAGTTGACCATCCACGCCGTCGGGCACCGCAAGGACGTCTACACCTAAGCCACACGGTTCCCGTGGCCTTGTCTGGCCCTGTTCGCCTTCGACCCCTGGCGCTCCAGCATCCTGCTCGTCGCTGGAGACAAGGCCGGACGCTGGTAGCAGTGGGTACACCGAAGCGATCCCCCTGGCCGAGCAACGCTACGAGATCTACCTGAAGGAACGCGCCAAGGAGGGGGCCGACAGCCATGAGCAGCTACACACGCTGGAGCGACATCCGCACCGCTCACGTCGAGCGCGCCGGCGGCGAGCAGTCCGTCGAAGAAGGCAAGCGGGAACCGGATCAGTGGCCATCACCTTGTCACCGACGTTGACATCCTCGATCGGCCGACTACTGCCATCAGCCATCAACACCGGCGTCTTCGGATCAAAACTGTGCCGACGACCCGACGTCGAACACGACGCACCAACACCACCGACCGAAATACCAAACCCGCCACCACCGGAGCCGCCGGCGACCGCACCACCACTACGCGCGCCACCACCGCTCTTACGGTTCAACGCACCCAGACCCGGCACCATGTTCTCCGCCGTCGCACGCGGGTTGTAACTCCCCGTCATCGCCAGCTGCGACATCGCGTCCTCGGCACCAGCCTCGGCCGACTCGGTCGCCAACCGACCCAACAGACCAGTGCCGGCCTTCTTCGCCACCGCCGTACCGACCTTGGCCGCGATCGCACCACCAGCACCACCGACCAGACCGGTGACCGCACCGGTGCCCAGCGAACCCAACGCGTCACCAATACTGTGGATATCGCCCTGCGCCGCATCCTTCGCCAGGTTGATCAACGCCCCGGCACCCACCATGCAGGCCACCGCACCCGCACCCGCAGTCACTGCCGTGCAGGCGATACCGGCGAGGATCGCACCACTGATCGCGGCGACCTCCAGCAGGACGTCCTTGTGGTCCTTGACCCACTTCTTGGCCGCGTTCGTGGCGTCACGTACCTGGCTGACGGCCTTCTTGACGGTTCGCTGCGCCTTGGCCGCGACCTTCTTGCCAGCCTGTTTCGCCTTCGCGACCGCCTGCTTGGCCTTCTTCTTGACCTGGGCGACCTTCTTGGTGACGTGTTTCTTGGCCGCCTCGTACTTCTTCTTGACGGTGCGTTTGACCTGGTTGTACTTCTTCTTGACCTGCTGTTTGACCTGGGTGTATTTGCGTTTTGCCTGTTGGACCTTCTTCTTGACGGTGGTCTTCGCCTTCGTCACCGTCTTGGTCACCGTCGACTTGGCCGACCGATACGCCGACGAGGCGTACGAGTAGGCGCTGGAGGCGTACGACGAGGTGTACGAGTACGCCGAACGCACCGTCGAGGAGACCGAACTGACCGCCCGGGAGAAGGACTTCTTGAGGCTTCCCAGGCCCCAGTGCCCGGTGGGGTCGGTGACGATCAGCGGGTTCGCGTCGCCGTACTGGTAGCGGTTGGCGTTGATCGAGTCCGGGACCGGGCTGTTGTTGGCCGTGTCCCGGGTGTCGAACTGCCCGGTGTCGGTGTTGTACCAGCGGGCGTGCATGTTCACCCGGTTGGTCAGCGCGTCGGTCCACTCCGACTGGTAGCCGAGCTGCCCCAGCAGACCGACGGTGGCCAGCACCTTGCCGAGCGGGTCGTAGGTGACCGAGCCGGTCAGTGCCGTGCCGGTCGGGCTGAACTGGCCGACCACGTCGCTGTGCAGGTCGGTCCAGACCAGCCGCTTGTCACCGCCGGAGGCGGCACCGACCACCTCACCGGACGGCCCGCGCACGTAACTCGCGGAGGCGTCGGCGGCCAGGTCGTTGCCGAGACCGGTGTACGAGTGGCCGGGCCGCATCGCCCGACCGAGACCGTCGTACGTGTAGGTCTGCGTGCCGCCCGCGGACTGCTGCTCGATCACCTGCCCGAACGCGTCGGTACGGGTGATGTTGCCGCCGGCCTGGGCCAGGGTGCCGCGTGCGGTGTAGGTGTATCCGACGCCGTCGGCGTTGATCAGCCGGTTGCGCTGGTCGTAGTTGAACAGCTTGCTGCCGTTCTGCACCCGGTTACCGGACTTGTCGTACGCGTACACCGTGATCGCGCTGCCGTTGTTCCACGAGGTCAGCCGGTCAGCGAGGTCGTAGGTGTAGGTGTTCGCCGCCGAACCGGCGAAGCCGGTCGTGGTCTTGGCGATGATGTTGCCGTTGAGGTCCCAGTCGTACGAGATCTTCGCCAGCGACGTCCCGGACGGCGACT
Source organism: Micromonospora sp. NPDC047134 (assembly GCF_040643455.1). NCBI lineage: Bacteria > Bacillati > Actinomycetota > Actinomycetes > Micromonosporales > Micromonosporaceae > Micromonospora > Micromonospora sp. NPDC047134. The sequence continues at coordinate 18,677 of NZ_JBEYUI010000008.1, read as the reverse complement.
TCAGTTCGTCGCCGGTGAGCCGGCGCAGCGGGTCGAAGGTGAAGTTGCGGGTGTTGCCGTTCGTTCCGTACGTGATCTTCGTGACCTGGGACAGCGTGTTGTAGGTGTAGGCCATCTGCACGCCGGCCGTCGGGTTGGCCAGCGTCGAGAGCCGTCCCGCGACGTCGTACCCGTAGGAGGTGGTGCCGGCCGCGTCCTGCCGCGAGGCGAGGCGCCCGTCGGCGTCGTAACCGAAGGCCGAGTTCCCGGAGGGACCGGTCACCGACACCGGCAGATCTCGGTCGTCGTAGCTGATCGTGTTGGTGCCGCCGGAACCGGACAGCGAGGTCATCCGGCCGGCCAGGTCATAGCCGAACTCCCGGTCCTCGGTTTGCACCTCGGCACCGGCGCCGGACTGCCGGATCAGCTGGCCCGAGTCGTCGTACGAGTTGGTGACCGTGACCCCGCCGGGCAGGATCTGCCGCACCGGCAGGCCGCTGTGGTCGTACTCGATGGTGAAGGTGCGGTCGGCCGGGTTCGGGTGGGCGCTGGTGGCCGGTTCGATCTGCGACTCGGGAAGCCCCCACGAGTTGTACGTCGTATAGAAGGCGTTGCCCCGCCCGTCGGTGAACCGGGTGCGGTTGCCTTCCAGGTCGTAGCCGAACGTGGTGACGATCGAATCCGATCCGGAGATCGGCTGGATCTGCTTGGTCAGCACGCCCGTCGCGTCGTACTCGAAGGTGGTGGTGGTGCCGCGCGCGTCCGTGCTGGACACCATGTTGCCGGCCCGGTCGTAGCGGGCCACCTGCTCGGAGAGCAGAGCACCGCCCGCGGCGCGCTCGGTCGTGCGGATCGCCCGCCCGGCCAGGTCGTACTCGACGGTGGAGTACGAGCCGTCCGGCCGGATGCTCCTGGTCGTCCGGCCCTCCGCGTCGTACTCGTAGCGGGTCCGGTTGTTGGCGCCGTCGAGCACCGAGGTCGGCTCACCGAGCACGTTGTACTCGGTGCTGCTGGTCACGCCGGTCGCGCTGGTGACCACCGAGGGCCAACCCTGCGCGTTGTAGGCGTAGTGGGTGGTGTGGTTCGTGCCCTGCTGCCGCACCACCTCAGTCGTGGTGACCGTCCGACCGAGGTAGTCGTACGTCGCAGTGGTGACCGCTCCGGTCGGGTCGGTGGACGACAGCATGTTGCCCAGGTCGTCGTAGGTGTAGGTGCTCGCACCGTCGTTCGGCGCGATCGTCTTGGACACCCGCCCGAGCTGGTCGTACTCGTAGCGGGTCACCCGGCCCGCCGGGTCCGTGACGGAGACGAGCTGGCCGCCCGCGTCGTACTCCTGGGTGGTCTGCGGGACGATCGGGGTCGACGAGCCCGGCGGGGTGTACGCCGGGGCCTGCTCGGTCACCACCCGGCCGACCGCGTCGTACTCCACCACCGACCAGTTGCCGTTGGCGTCGCGGGTGTCGGTCGGCTCGTCGAACGTGTTGTAGCCGACCCAGCTGACCGCGTTGGCCATCGTCGAAAGCTGCCCGGCCTGCTCGACCAGGGCCGCCGGGGAGGTGGTCTTCACCGCCCGGCCTTCCTCGTCGTACCCGTAGTAGGTGGTGTTGCCGTTCGGGTCGGTGACGGAGGTCGGCAGGCCGTCGAAGTCCAGGGTCTGCGAGGTCCGGATGACCTGCGCGTCCGCCGCCGGCACCGCGCCGGTCCTGACCTGCCCGATCTCGGTGGCGGAGAGCGCCTTCTGGTACGCCTGCACATCACTGATCGAGCCGGGAAACCAACCGAAGCCGTCGGCGCCACCGATGGTGAAGGCGGTCGACACGTTGTTGAGGCTCTCGGTGATGTTCACCGTGGTTTGCAGCACACCGTCGGCGTAGAGCCGCATCGTCTTGTCGACGGAATCCACCGCGAGGGTCAGGTGCGTCCAGGTACCCATCACCGCGGACCCGTGCGGACCGCCGCCGCCGAACCAGGTGGTGGTGCCGTCGGCCTTGCGGACCGACATGGCGGCATACCAACGGTCGCTGACCGGCGAGTAGAAGACCTTGAGTGCGGAGTTGCCGATCGCGCCCGGCGCGGAGAAGACGAGTTGTTCGTCCCCCAGGGCGGCGTTCTTCGAGGCGAGCTTCACCCAGGCGGTGACCGAATACGCCCGGGTGGTGTCCACGACCGGGCCGGACTTGAGGTATCCGGTGGTGCCGTCGAACACGGCCGAGCCACCACGGTCGGTGGACCAGGTGACGCCACCGAGCGCGGTAGCGGGGCTGTTGCCGACGCTCGCCGAGCGGCTGGCCTCATTCCACCGCCTCCCTCGGCAGCGGCGGTGTCCCGCCCAGCGACGTGTCCTCATCATCGGGCGGGGTGGCCTCGCGGAGCAGGGCGTTCAGGCCGGAGCGCCGGGCCACCACGGTCAGCCGGTCCCCGGCCACGATCACCAGCCGGTGATCGGGCGACCAGTCGTAGCGCTGGCCGGGGCGGGCGTGGGCGAGCAGCCGTACGCTGCCGGCCTTGCCGACGGCGGCCAGTGGGCGGCCGTCGAGGGCCGAACCGGCCGCCACCGCGACCTCGGTGACCAGCAGGGCGTGCCGACCGACCGGAATGGTGGCGATCACCGCCCGGTCCAGCAGGGCGGCGGCGAACGAGGGGGCGGCCAGGTAGGAGACGCTGCGGGAGGTGCCGATGCCGAAGGCCCGCTGCACCCGCTCGGCGAAGTGGCCGTCGAACAGCCGCAGCACCACCCGGAGTTGATCGTTGAGAGTGCGGCCGTTGAGCGCGGCCCGCAGGTTGGCCCCGTCGTCCGTGGAGACCACCACCAGGGCCTGGCAGGTGGCCACCGAGGCGGCCCGCAGGGTCTCCTCCTCGGCGGCGTCCCCCACCACCAGGGGTACGCCCAGCCGGCGGGCCAGCCCGGCGCCCCGGGCGTCCGGGTTCTTGTCGATCGCCACCACCTCCACGCCGAAGTCGTTGAGCTGGGCCATCACCCGGGTGCCGATGTTGCCCAGGCCCACCACCACGACATGCCCGGACCGTTCGGGCAGGATCCGCCCGGTGTGCAGGGCCAGCCGGGCGTTGACCACCCCGTCGACGACCACCGCCGTGATCAACGGGATCAGGGCCAGCCCGGCGAGGTTGAGGATCACCTGGACCACCTGCTCGGCGGCGCCCTTGGCGGTGTCCGGGTCCTGCCCGGTGAGGGTGGTGACCAGGGTCAGGTAGAACGCGTCGGCCAGGCTGACGTGCGCCGCGTTGGCGTACAACCCGCCGAGTAGCCCGACCACCGCGAGCAGCAGGATGACCGTGATGCCGATCTTGCGGGTGGCGAAGCTGCGGATCGCCCGCAGCACGGTGGTCACCGGCCGACGCCGTCGACGTTGTCGGCGCGCCCGGGCCAGCCGGCGGGCGGCCAACTCCGTGCCGACCGGCCGACCGGCGGCCTCGGCGAGCACCAGATCGGCGGCCCGGTCGTCGGCGGGCAGCACCAGGTCCTGCTGCGGGTCGCGGGTGTCGGCCACCGGGCAGACCACCTCGCTGGGGCGTACGTCCTGGCGGCGGGCCAGGTAGAGGGTGTGACCGCCGTGCCGGAAGTGGGTGGGTGCGACCTCACCGAGGGCGGCGGCCACGAAGGCCGGGGCGGCTATCGAGGCGTCCGACAGCACCGCCGAGTCGGGGAAGATCTGCCGCACCCCGTTGGCCAGGCCGGTGTTGAACATCCGCACCACCAGGCGCAACCCGGGCTCGACTTCCTGGGCGCAGAGGGCGGCGTGCATGTTGCCCACGTCGTCCTGGTGCAGCAAAGCCAGCCCGGCCGCCCCGGCCAGGTTGGCCCGGCGGAAGGTGTGCTCGTCCAACCGGTCGGCCCGGATCACCTCGACGCCGGGCAGGTCCCGGCCGTCGGGAGCGGGGGTACGCTGCCGGGTCGGCACGATCAGGGTGATCCGCAGCCGCCCGGCCTGCGGTTCACTGCCCCGCAAGGCGAGCACCACCCAGTAGGCGAGGGGATCCTGACCGCAGATCACGTAGTGGGCCCGGGGCTCCCCGTTGACCCGCAACCGGCGGCTGGCCCGCAGGGCCCGATCGAGCAGCGGCTCCGCCATGACCGGCATGGTAGTAAGCCGGTCGCAATCCGCGCAGCCCCGCGACGATCATGATCGTCGACCGGTCGGCATGGGCCGGGCCGTGGCGGGTAGGCCCTGCGACATGCAGACCTTCCTGCCGTATCCGGACTTCCTGGCCAGCGCTCGGGCCTTGGACCAGCGTCGGCTGGGCAAGCAGCGGGTCGAGGCGATCCAGGTGCTGCGCGGGCTGACCCGGCCCGGTTACGGCTGGCGCAACCACCCCGCGGTGAAGATGTGGGCCGGGTACGAGGAGGCCCTGACCCGCTACGGGCTGGACATCTGCGAGGTCTGGTGTGCCGCCGGTCGGGCGGACACCTGCGCCGTCACCCTGGCCGCCGACCTGGCCACCGCCTGCGGCATCGAGCAGGTCCGCTCCCAGCAGGAGTTGGCCGTGGCCGGGGAACTGCCACCCTGGCTGGGCCGCGACGATCTGCATCTGAGCCACCGATCCTCGCTGATCCGCAAGGACCCCGACCACTACCGCCCGATCTTCGGCGACCAGGTACCCCTGGACCTCGAATACGTCTGGCCCCCCTCCGACCGCCCCCGCCGCTGCCTTTGAGGTGCAAGGAAGGGCCCCCTGTTAACGCCTGGCGAGGTGAAAGGGCCCCTTGTTAACACGCGACTGTTTCCGACATCTCCGGCACACTGTGGAGTCAGGGGGTGTCCGGTGGCGCTGTCGCAGGTGGTGGGTCGGCTTCTCGGCGTACGTCCGTACCAGGTCCAGCCCGGCGGGGGTGGTGCGTCCCGGGTGCCGCAGCCGGTGACCGCCCTGGTCGTCGGTGGCGGAATCGCCGGTGTGTCCGCCGCGGTGGTGCTCGCCGAGCGGGGTGTCGAGGTGACCGTACTGGAGGCCGCCCCGACCCTGGGGGGTCGGCTGGGGGCCTGGCCACAGACCCTGGCCGACGGCACCCGACAGGTCAACGAGCACGGCTTCCACGCCTTCTTCCGGCAGTACTACAACTGGCGGAACATCCTGCGTCGGATCGACCCGAAACTGCGGTTCCTGCGGCCGGTACCCAGCTATCCGGTGCTCAGCGCCCAGTGGCCGACCGAGGAGTTCGGCCGGCTACCACCCGCCCCACCGGCGAACCTGCTCACCCTGCTGGTACGCAGCCCCAGCCTGCGGCTGCGGGACCTGCGCGGGATGGACCGGGACGCCGCCCTGCCCCTGCTCACCTACGACCCGGTACGCACCTACGCCGAGTTCGACGAGCGCACCGCCGACGATCTGCTCACCTCGTTGCGCCTGCCGGACCGGGCCCGCGCGATGCTGTTCGAGGTCTTCTCGCACTCGTTCTTCAACCACGAGGCGCAGATGTCGGCCGCCGAGATGATCGCCCAGTTCCACTTCTACCTGCTCGGCAACCCGGAGGGGCTGGCCTTCGACTGCCCGGAGGACGACTACGCCACCACCATCTGGGGCCCGCTGACCCGACATGTCGAGCGCCACGGGGGTCAGGTGATGGCCGGAGTCGCGGCGACCGGGCTGCACCGGACGGACACCGGCTGGCAGGTGACGACCACCGAGGGGGCGTACCAGGCCGGGCACGTGGTGCTCGCCGTCGACCCGGCTGCCCTCGCCGCGCTGGTCGCGGCCTCCCCCGGCCTGGCCGACACCGCGCCGCAACTGGTGGCGGCGATGCCCGGGTACGGGCAGCCCGGTCCGCCGTACGCGGTGGCCCGGTACTGGTGCCAGGGGGAGGTCGCCGCCGAACGGGCGATCTTCAGCGGGGTCACCCGCCAGTCCACCCTGGACTCGGTGACCCTCTACCACCGGCTGGAGCAGGGCAGCCGACGCTGGGCCGAGGAGACCGACGGCTCGGTGCTGGAACTGCACGCGTACGCCTGCGAACCGGACGTGCCCGCGACGGAGCTGGCCGGGCGGATGTGGGCCGAGTTGACCACCCTCTGGCCGGAGGTGGGGCGGCTGCGGGTACGGGAGCTGCACGCCCGGGTGGAGGCCAAGGCGCCCGCCTTCGCGCCGGGCAGCCATGCCCGACGGCCCGGGGTACGCACCGACGCCCCCGGGCTCTACCTGGCCGGCGACGGCATCCACACCGACTTCCCCAGCGCCCTGATGGAACGGGCCGCGGCGACCGGCATCCTCGCGGCCAACCACATCCTGCGCGCGGCCGGCGCGGCCACCGAACCCCTGCGGTCGGTCCGCCCCCGGGGCCTGCTAGCCCGGCGCTGACCGACCGCATCGAAATGCGTTGCCGTCGCCCTCGGGCCACCCCTACCGTGAACGCGCAAGGTCAACCGCCGTTCACGGGAGCACTCATGTCGATGCCGCATTTGGTGCCGTCGTGGCTGCTCGGTACGGCTGGCCTGGCGGAACACCCCCGGGGTGGCCGACCCGGCTGACGCGTACCCGTACCCGTCGAGCCGCCCACCCGCCCTGGGACCGGGCGGCTCGTCGCTGTCCGGCCCGTACGTCCGTCACCGCCGTGGAGGGAGAAGCCGGTGTACGCCGTCCTCGTTGTCAACGCCGATCTCGGCCCGCTGCACCGGGTCACCGTTCCCCATGCGATCCGGATGCTCTGCCGTCGGGTCGCCGAGATCCACGAGGCCGTACCGGACCAGGTCATCGGGGTTTTCCCGGTGCCCAGGGTGGTCCGGCTGGTGCGGTACGTGGTGACCCGCTGGCGGTTCACCTCCGGCCCGGCCTGGTCCCGGGCCGGGGTGCTGGCCCGCGACGCCCGCTGCTGCGCCTACTGCGCCGGGCCGGCCAGCACCATCGATCACATCCTGCCCCGCTCACGCGGTGGCCGGAACACCTGGAAGAACACGACGGCCGCCTGCTACGCCTGCAACCAGCGCAAGGGCGACCGTACGCCGACCGAGGCGGGGATGCCGCTGCGGCGGGTGCCGGTCGTGCCGACCTGGGCGGCCCTGGCCGGGGGGTGAGGGACCGGGCCGGCGGGAACGGGGGGCGGCGTCGGATTCCCGGCGTGGCACCCGCCGGCCCTCCCGATCGGTCAGCCTGCGGGCGGAGGGCTCCAGGTGAACCGGGGCGGGCGGCGTTCGTGGAAGGCGGTGATGCCCTCGCGGGCCTCACCGCTGGCCCGTACCTGCCCGTACCACCAGTCCACCCGGGCCTCGTCGGCCCGGTCGTCGACGATCTCCTTGGCGGCCACGACGCTGAGCTGGGAGCGTTCCACGATCGTGGCGGTCAGCCGGTCGATGCGGGTGGCCAGGCGGTCCCCGGGCAGCACCTCGTCGACCAGGCCGATCCGCAGCGCCCGGTCGGTGTCGATCAGCTCGCTGGTGAACAGCAGATGCTTGGCCGCCGCCGGGCCGACCAACCGGGCCAGCCGGCGGGTGGTGGGCGCCGGGTAGACCAGGCCCAGTCGGGCCGGGGGCACCCCGAATCGGGCGTCGGCGGCGGCGATCCGCAGGTCACAGGCGACCGCCAGCTGACACCCACCCCCGACGCAAGCACCCCGGACGGCCGCCACGGTGGGCTTGGCGAAGGCGGCCAGACGCTCCTCGGCGGCGACGGCCACAGCGGCGTCGCCGGTGGAAAGCTGCTCATCCAGGTCAGCCAGGTCGGCACCGGCGCAGAAGGTGCCGTCCGCCCCGGTGAGCACCAGAGCGCGTACGGCCGGGTCCGCCTCCAGGTGATCCAGCAGTACGGGCAGTTGCCGCCACATGGCCAGGGTCATCGCGTTGCGCCTGCCCGGATTGCGGATCACCACCGTGGCCACCTGATCCGACACCGTCACGGTCAGCTCCGCGTCCGCCACTGCCCACCACCCCTCCGGCCGGGTCCAGGTCCTGCCACAAGGGCTGCTGCCCGGGTACGGCGACGATAGCGGTGCCGCCCGGCCGCCCGGCCGCCCGGCCGGGCAGGGAGCGTCACGGCCGGGCCACCGAGGTGTCAGCTCGGTGGGCCGCGCACGTGGTACGGATGGAGCCCCCGGCCGGGATCGAACCGGCGACATCCCGCTTACAAGGCGGGTGCTCTGGCCAGCTGAGCTACAGGGGCAGTGTCCGTGGTCAGCATAGCGACCGACGTCCGGTTTTCCTCCCCGGCAGGGGTCCCGAGCACGGGAAACGTCAACATCTTGACCTGCGAACGTCGATTCGTGTCCGACCGTGCCCGACTGACCGGTATGCGTATGCCGTCCGTCCCATCCAGGGTTCGACACCTTGGCAGCGCGGCAAAAGCCGTTTACCGTGCAGTGACACGGACGACATGGGAGTCATCTCATGGCGGCCGTGGCGCCGGTGCTCCCTAGCACCGGTCGCTCCTTCACTCGGATCGTCCGGCACGTTCCTGCCGGTGAAAGGATGCACCCCCTCATGGCTACGGTCACCTACGCGAAGGCGTCCCGGATCTACCCGGGCACCGAACGCCCCGCGGTCAACCAGCTCGACCTCCAGATCGGCGACGGCGAGTTCCTCGTCCTGGTCGGTCCCTCCGGCTGTGGTAAGTCCACCAGCCTGCGGATGCTGGCCGGTCTGGAGGACGTCGACGACGGCGCGATCTACATCGACGACCGGGACGTCACCCACCTGCCGCCGAAGGCCCGCGACATCGCGATGGTCTTCCAGAACTACGCCCTCTACCCGCACATGACGGTGTACGAGAACATGGCGTTCGCCCTCAAGCTGCGCAAGACCTCCAAGGCGGAGATCGACCGGCGGGTCAAGGAGGCGGCGGCGCTGCTCCAGCTGGAGGAGTACCTCAGCCGTAAGCCCAAGGCCCTCTCCGGTGGTCAGCGCCAGCGGGTCGCGATGGGCCGGGCCATCGTCCGGGAGCCCCAGGTCTTCCTCATGGACGAGCCGCTGTCGAACCTCGACGCCAAGCTGCGGGTGCAGACCCGTACCCAGATCGCCTCGTTGCAGGCCAAGCTCGGCATCACCACGGTCTACGTGACCCACGACCAGGTCGAGGCCATGACCATGGGTCACCGGGTGGCGGTCATGCTCGACGGTGTGCTCCAGCAGGTCGACACCCCGCGGGCCCTGTACGACACCCCGGCCAACGTCTTCGTCGCCGGCTTCATCGGCTCCCCGGCCATGAACATCAAGACGGTCCCGCTGACCGAGCAGGGTGCGGCCTTCGCCGAGATGTTCATCCCGCTGACCCGCGAGCAGGTCGAGGCGGCCAACGCCGAGGGCGGTGCCGGCAAGGTGACGGTCGGTTTCCGGCCGGAGGACTGCGACATCGTCAGCCCGACCGAGGGCGGCATGCCGGTCGTGGTCGAGCTGGTCGAGGACCTCGGCTCGGACGCCAACGTCTACGGCCACGCCGCGCTGGACGGTGCCTCCGAGCGGTTCGTGGTGCGGACCGACCGGCGGACCATGCCGAGCATGGGCGAGACGATCTTCGTCAAGCCGCGTGCCGGCCAGAACCACGCCTTCCACGCCACCACCGGCAAGCGCATCTGAAGTAGCAACTGACAAAGGGGCGGCCCGGCGGGCTGCCCCTTTGTCATCCTGCGCTTGGCGTCAGCCCTCGGCGGCTCGGCGGCGGGCGACCTCGGCGAGAGTGACCGCAGCGGCCACGCTCGCGTTCAGCGACTCCACCTCGGAGATCATTGGGATGCTGACGGTCAGGTCGCAGGTCTGCCCGACCAGCCGGGACAGGCCCCGACCCTCCGAGCCGACCACCACGACCAGCGGGCCGACCGCAGCCTCCAGGTCGTACAGGTCGGTTTCGCCGTCGGCGTCCAGGCCGACCACCATGAAGCCGGCGTCCCGGCACGCCTTCAACGACCGGGTCAGGTTGGTGACCTGGGCCACCGGCACCCGAGCCGCCGCACCGGCGCTGGTCCGCCAGGCGGTCGCGGTGATCCCGGCCGCCCGCCGCTCCGGTACGAAGACACCCTGGGCGCCGAAGGCGGCGGCCGACCGGATCACCGCGCCGAGATTGCGCGGATCGGTCACCCCGTCCAGGGCCACCAGCAGCGGTGCCGGCTGCTCCAGCGCGGCGGCGACCAGATCCTCGAAGGGCTCGTACGCGAACGGCGGCACCTGGAGGCCGACCCCCTGGTGCAGCACCCCCCCGGTCATCCGGTCCAGTTCGGTGCGGCTGACCTCGAGGATGGCGATGCCCCGGTCGGCCGCCGTACGGATGATCTCGTTGATCCGGTCGTCGGGGTCGATGCCCTGGGCGGTGTAGAGCGCGGTGGCCGGCACCTGGGCGCGCAGCGCCTCCAGCACCGGGTTACGGCCGACCAGCAGCTCCGGGGTGTCCTTGGACGGGTTCGACTTGCGCCCCGGCGCGACCCGGGGACCACCACGTCCGGCCGGCTGCTTACCGCGTACCGGCTTCGGGGTGGGGGTACCCCGACCGCCGCCCCGGCCCCAGGTGGTGTCCTTGGTGCCCGGCTTGCCGATCTTCGGGGCCCGGCCCTCCTCGGCCGCCGCCCGGCGCTCCTTCTCCTGCTTCCAGGCGGTGCGCTGGGGCACCTTCTCCGTACCGGAGTAGGCCTTGTGCCATGGCCGCTCGTCGGCGGGCAGGGTACGGCCCCGACCGGCGAGGGCGTCCTTGTTCTTACCGCCGGAGCCCTTGGGTGCGCTCGACTTCGAGGCCACCCGTCGGCCACGGCGTTGCGAATTGCCGGCCATCAGTCATGCTCTCCAATTGTCCAACGCGGGCCCTGTGGGGTGTCCTCGACCGCCACTCCGGCCCGCTTGAGTTGGTCCCGCAGCGCGTCGGCGGCAGCCCAGTCCTTACGGACCCGGGCCTGCGCACGCTGTTCCAGAGCCAGGGCGACCAGGGAGTCGACCACCCCACGGAGGTCGCTCGCCCGAGCGCCGCCGGTCCACGCCGGGTCGAGGGGGTCGACCCCGAGGATATCCAGCATCGCGCGGATGCTGCCGAGCGCCGTGCGTACGGTCACATCGTCCCCGTCGGCCACCGCGCTGTTGGCGTCGCGCAGCAGGTCGTGCAGGACGGCCAACGCGGCCGAGGTGTTCAGGTCGTCGTCCATCGCGGCGGCGAAGGCGGCCGGCAGTTCCCCGAGTTCACCGGGGCCCACCCGTTCGACGGCCCGCTGCACGAAGCCCTCGATCCGCCGGTACGCGACGGCCGCCTCGCGCAGCGCCTCCTCGGAGTAGTCGATCCGGGAGCGGTAGTGCGCGGCCACGTAGTAGTAGCGCAACTCGACCGGGCGCACCCCAAGATCGGCGACGTACGCCAGATCGAGGGCGTTGCCCAGCGACTTGCCCATCTTGGTGCCACCGATGCCGAGCAGCCCGTGATGCACCCAGTAGCGGGCGAAGGGCAGGTCGGCGGCCTGGGACTGGGCCAACTCGTTCTCGTGGTGCGGGAAGATCAGATCCAGCCCGCCCCCGTGGATGTCGAACTCCGCCCCCAGGTACCGCCGGCACATCGCCGAGCACTCGATGTGCCAACCCGGCCGGCCCCGCCCCCACGGCGAGGGCCAGTAGGCGTCCGCCGGCTCGTTCGGCTTGACACCCTTCCAGAGCGCGAAGTCGCGGGGGTCCCGCTTACCGCGCTCGGGGGCCTCGCAGTCGGACTGCATCTCGTCCGGCGACTGGTTGGACAGGGCACCGTACGCCGGCCAGGAACCCACGTCGAAGTACACGTCCCCGGAGTCGTCGGCGGCCGGGTAGGCGTGCCCCCGCTCGATCAACTCGGCGATCAGTTGATGCATCTCCGGAATGTGGCCGGTGGCCCGAGGCTCGTAGGTCGGCGGCAACACGTTCAACGCCCGGTACGCCTCGGCCAGCTTCAACTCGTTGGCGTACGCGATGGACCAGAACGGTCGTTCCTGCTCCTGCGCCTTGACCAGGATCTTGTCGTCGATGTCGGTCACGTTCCGGATGAAGGTGACCTCGAAACCGGCGGCCAGCAGCCAGCGACGCAGCACGTCGTAGTTGACCCCGGAACGAAGATGGCCGATGTGTGGCGGCGCCTGGAGGGTGAGCCCACACAGGTAGACCCCCACCTTGCCGGCTTCCCGCGGAACGAAGTCCCGCACCGATCGGGTGGCGGTGTCATACAAGCGAAGCGTCACCGTACAAGGGTAGCCGTCCGTCGTTCTCCCGGTCGGCCGGAGCCGGGTCGTACGCTGCTGATCGTGACTTCCCCCGCGCCTTTCGGCACCGACCCGCCCACTCCCGTCGCCCCCGGCGCCGAGGGTGGGGCGACGATCGCCGGTGGAGAGACCTCGCAGACCCTGGACCGGGGCCTGCGCCTGCTGCACCTGGTAGCGGACGCCCCCGGCGGACTCACCATCACCGAAGCGGCCAACCGCCTGGGTATCGGGCGGGCGGCGGTCTACCGACTGGTGGCCCCGTTGACCCGGCACGGAATGCTGCGCCGGGACGCCGACAATCGACTCCGTCTGGGAGCCGGGGTGCTGCACCTGGCCCGCCGAGCCCAACCCCTGCTCGCCGAAGGCGCCCTGCCGGCCCTGCGACGCCTGGCCGAGCAGGCCGGGGCGACCGCCCACCTGACCGTGGTAGAGGGCGGCGAAGGAGTGGCCCTGGCCGTGGTAGAGCCAAGCTGGACCTCGTTCCATGTGGCGTACCGCACCGGGGCCCGGCACCCCCTGGAACGCGGTGCCGCCGGGCAGGCCATCCTCGCCGGCCGGGCCGGCGCCGCCGGCCCGGTGAGCACCGTCGGCGAGTTGCAACCCGGGGCGTACGGGGTGGCAGCCCCGGTGCTCGGAGTACCCGGCCTGGAGGCGAGTGTCGGAGTGGTAGCCCTCGCCCCCCTGGACACCGAGGCGGTAGGCGCCCAGGTCCTGGCCGCCGCCACCGCAATCGCCACCGCCCTCCGCTGACCCCTCACCCACCCAGGTCTCGGGCCGGGCGGGCCGGGGCGCGACGGGCGGGCTGGCGCGAGTCTCCCTCGGTCAGGCCGTGGTGGGGTCGGTGGCAGGGGTTCGCGTGGGGCCTATACCACGGCGGGGCGGTGGCGCGCGGGTTGTCCACAGGGGCTGTCGATCATGGAGGCCATGGTTGTCCACAGGGGTCCCGTAGAGCCGATCGCAGGCCGCACGGTAGAGACATGCCACCTTCCCCGTACCGGCCAGCCGCCCTAGCGTGGCAGGTGTTTCGCGGTTCCGAGGCGATCCGCGACCGCCTACTGACCCGGCACCAGCTTCGCGGTGGGGCCTGGGTCCGCCTGATGCACGACGTGTACGCCGACGCACGCCTCGACCGCAATCACGAGTTGCTCTGCCGAGCGGCCTCGCTGCGCCTGCCAGCCGGGGTGCTGATGGCGGGCCCCTCAGCGGCCTACCTGCACGGTATCGAACACGCCGCGACCTTCACCGACGAGGTTCACGTCCTGGCCCCGATGCACCTGCGACTCGGCTCGCAACACGGCATCCGAGTCCACACCCTCGGCCCACGCCACCCGCAGCGCGGCATCCCGGCCCACGCAGCAGTTTCGCGTCCGTCACCGAGCCAAAGCCCAGGCCAACCGCAGCTGCCCGGTCGACCAGCCACCGCCACTACCGAACAGCACAGCCATCAACCAGGCACAGGAACCAGGCCGACGAGTGCGCAGCCCTTGCTGCGGTCGGATGCCGTTTGTGCCGCCTGGGAGTGCGCGGTGTGGCTGGAACCCATGCAGGCGATCGGCATCATCGACGCCATGCTCCGGCAGGAACTGGTCGACTCCGCCGGGCTTGCCGCTGTGGCCAGGGCGAACACGGGCCGCCCCGGAGGTCGGCGGGCCGAGTGGGTGTTCGGTCTGACCGATGCGGGTGCCCAGTCGCCGCCGGAGTCACAGCTGCGGGTCCGGCTGATCCTGGCCGGGCTGCCCCGACCGGTCACTCAGCATCCGGTGCGATCGATCAGCGGGCGGATTCTGCATCCGGACCTGTCCTGGCCGGAATACCGGGTGGCCGTCGAGTACGACGGGCACCGGCACAGCGATCCCGAGCAGCTGCACCTCGACCGCCAGCGGATCAACCAGTTGGTGGCCGCCGGCTGGCAGGTGCTGCACGTGACCAGCCGACGCCTGCACCGCGACTTCCCGGGACTGGTACGGGAGGTCCGTACCGCCCTCGTCGCCGCCGGCTGGCGCCGCTGACCAACCCAGGCGCCACCCGTGGACGCAACCCCAGCCGCCTAGCCCTCCAGCAGGGGGGTGATCCACTCCGTTACGGCGAAGTGGCGGTCACCCAGCACCCGGGTAACCGCCACTTCGGCGAAACGGTGAATCAGACCTTCCCGCGAGGCTAGCGGCGCAGCGGGGTGGTCACGGCGGCGTAGGCGTCGATGATGCCGTGGCCGTAGAAGCCGTTGAAGGAGGGTGAGCCGGCGCAGTAGGCGTCGAACTCGGGCGAGCGGCCCTCGTTGGTGTAGGTCTGCAACCTGGGCTCGGGGCAGGCCCGCTCGGCGGCCGTGCGGTACAGGTGCCGCTCGACCACGTCGGGCGCGAGGCCGAAGCCACCCCGGCCCTGCGGCTTGCCGTACCGGCTGACGATGAGCGCGGCCACCCCGGAGGCGTGCGGTGCGGCCATCGAGGTGCCCTGGAGGTACGTGTAGTAGGCGCACTGCCGGTTGGCCTTGCACTCCTTGAACACGAAGGTCTCCGCGCCCGGCACGATGTTGCCGTCCTCGTCGACCGTGCCCTCCTCCTGGAGGACCTTCAAGGGGTACGTGGACAGGATCATGTTGGCGTCGGTACGGAAGGTGTCCGTGCCGAAGCCGTCCCGGAACCATCCGCCCGGGGCGGCGATGGCGGTCTGCTCGGTGCCGTAGTTGGAGTAGTCCGCCTTCTTACCGGAGGGCCCGACCGACGCGACGCTGATGACGTGCGCCCCTTCGGTGGGCAGGTTCCAGCAGCTGTTGTTGTCGATCTCGCGGGGGTACGGCGCCACGTCCCCGTAGTTCGGGCTGGAGATGTCCGTACGCGGGTCGCCCAGGTCCTCGTGGTTGTTGCCGAGGGCCCCGATCAGGGTGACACCCCGGTCGTGGGCGTAGGTCAGGGCCCGCTTCATGGCCCGGATGGTGGCCTGCTGGGCGGCCTGCGCCTCCGGCGAGTCGGCCGGGTTGGCGGTGCAGTTGTACAGCCACGGGTCCACGTAGAAGGACATGTTGACCACGTCCAGGCCGGACCTGCCGGCGTGCAGCAGGGCGTTGACGACCGGGTTCAGGAAGAAGTAGCCGGCGTCCTGGCCGCCCTTGAGGTTGACCAGGGAGACCTTGGGAGCCACCCCGGAGAGGCCGAAGCCGTTGGCGGCAGCGCCGATGGTGCCGGCGACATGCGTACCGTGTCCGCCGTCGTCCGTGCCGACCGGGTCGAGGCAGCTGGGCACCTCGCAGGGCCCGTCGATCTCGGGGATGTCGGGGGCGAAGTTGCGCGACAGAGCCCAGTTGAAGTTCGGGGCGATGTCCGGGTGGCTGGCGTCGACGCCGGTGTCCAGGACCCCGACGGTGACCCGACCGTCACCCGGCTCGATCTTGCGCGCCTTGTCGGCCCGGATCATCTCCAGGCCCCAGAGCTTGTCGTCCAGCGGGTCCAGCTTCTTGCCCCGCTGCTTGCCGGCCCCCTTGGCGGCGGCTGCCAGCAGGTGCTCCTGCTCGACCCGGTCCAGCTTGGGCTTGCGGCCGATGGCCTTCTCCTCGGCGGCGCCGATCAGGGCGGCCGCAGCGGTCGCCTTCGTCGCGAAGTCGGCCCGGTCGCTGGTCACCTGGAACACACCGACCTCGTCGGTACGGGACACCACGGTCCCGCCGGCCGACCGGATCGCGGCGATGGCGGCGTCGGCGGAGACCCCGTCCTCCGCCACCACGGTGAAGGTCCGGACTACGCCGGACGGCTCGGCACCAGCGGGCACGCCCAGGCCGGTCACCGTGAGTGCCAGTGCCGCCGCGGTCGCGACGACACCGACGGTGAAGCGCTTGCTCACCACATCGAATCCTCTCGTTGAGGGACGTGGCGTCATCAGACATCAACGCATGATGTTTCGCCAGACCGGTATCCGCTAGGAATTGAAAAGTCTGCTTCGCCGGAAAGGCCGACCAGGACAGCGGGCAGCTCGGCAAGGGAGCAAACTGCCGCATCCGGCAGCACCTCAGGGGGAAGCGACTCACCCCGCCGGTTCAGCCAGACCGCCCGCAACCCGGCCCGCTGGGCGGCGACCACGTCGAAGGCAAGGTTGTCGCCGACGTGCACCACCTGCGAAGGTGTCACCCCGGCCGCCTCGCACACCCGGGCGTAGAACTCCGGTGCGGGTTTCTTCGGCAGGCCGTTCTCGTGTGCGTACACCTCGAAGGTGAACTCGCTGGCGAGCCCGCAGCGTTCGGCGCGGCTGTTGCCGTTGGTGGCGTAGCCGAGCATCCACCGTTGCCGCAGGGTGGCCAGGGCGGGCAGCACGTCGGGATAGGGCCGGGTGAGCGCGAACCGGCGGGCGAAGAAGACCTCGGCCAGCTCGTCCAAGTGGCCGTCGAGGCCCGCCCGGGCCAAGGAACGGGCCAGTGCCGTTCGACGGATCTCCCGCACCGGAGCCGAGGCCAATTCGCCGAAGACGGCGTCCCAGTCGGATTCCAGGTCGGCGAGCGACACCTCGGCCGCCGCCGGGGTGCGGCGCCGCATCTCGTCGAGTACGGCCACCAACCCGCCGGTGACGGCCGGGCGCAGGTCGAGCAGGGTCTCGTCGGCGTCGAACACCACCGCGCTCAGCATGTCGACCAGGGTGTCAGGTGAGGGCCGGCTCCGCCGCCTTCGGCTGCTCGGGGAGGGCGGGTGCGCGTAGTTCGTCGATGCGGACCAGGGCCACCCCGGCGACGATCAACGCCCCGCCGAACAGTTGCACCACCGTGGGCAGTTCACCCAGTACCAGCCAGGCGATCAGCACCGCGAACATCACCTCGGTCAGCCCGACGAAGGATGCCATCCGGGCACCCAGGACCCGGGTGGCGGCGATCCCGGCCAGGTAGGAGATCACCGCGGCCACCAGGACCAGGCCGGCGATCGGCACCAGCCAACTCATCTCCTGCCCGCCGAACTGCACCGTGCCGAAGTCGGCCCGCAGCGGCAGGACGCCGACCAGGCCGAGCAGCAGCAGCACCCCGGCACCGACCGCCATGCCGCCACTGGCCATGACCACCGAGGGCAGGGCGGAGTCGACCCGTCCGGCGAGTACGAAGTAGCCGGCCAGGCCGACCGCCGCGCCCAGTCCCCAGAGCACCCCGATCGGGTCGAGTCGGCCCGCACCGGCCATGTCGAGCACGAAGAACAGGCCGGCCAACGCCGCCACCGAACCGGCCACGGTCAGTCGACGCGGGCGCTGCCCCTGCACCAGCCAGGTCCACCCGACGACCAGGATGATGCCGAGATATTCCAGCAGCAGCGCCACCCCGACCGGCAGATAGCGCACCGCGTTGAAGAAGCAGACCTGGGCGACCGACACCCCCAGCACCCCGAAGACCCCGATCGAGGCCAGGTTGCGGCGCAGCACCGGCCACCGGCCCCGCATGATCAGCAACGCGGGGGTGGCCAGCACCAGGGCGGCCAGGCCGACCCGGGCGATGACGACCGACTCGGCGGACCAACCGGCGTTGATCAGGGACCGGGCGAAGGTGCCCGAGGTGGCGAAGGTGACCGCGGAGAGCAGGGCCAGCGCGAGGCCGGCACCGGCAACGGGTGATTGACGCATGACTCTCCTTGGCACGGCACCGCGACATCGGCAAACTAGGGTTACACCGATGACGCTAGAGTCGGGCCACGACAGGAGTCAAGTTGCTCTTCGCTCATGACACCGAGTGTTCCCTGATCGCCGCCGCCGCGCTGGTCAACACCGCCGGCCAGGGCGGGGAGGGACTGCCCGACGTGGAGGCCCTGAGCGCCTTCTTCACGGCCCACGCCTACACCGGAAGACACGAACACACCGAAACCGAACTGCGGGCGGTACGCGCCCTGCGCCCCCGGCTGCGCCGGATCTGGTACGCCGACATCGACGAGATCGTCACGATCGTCAACGGGCTGCTCCGCGAACACCGCGCCCTGCCCCAGCTCATCACCCACGACGACGAGCCGTACCACCTGCACGCCGTGCCCCGCGACGCCCCGCTGGCCACCAGAATGGCGGTCGAGGCGGCCATGGCCATCGCAGATGTGGTGCGCGGCGGCGAACTGCGCCGGTTACGCACCTGCGAGTACCCGGACTGCGACAACGTGCTGGTGGACCTGTCGAAGAACCGGTCCCGCCGATTCTGCGAGGCCGGCTGCGGCAACCGGGCCGCGGTCAACGCCTACCGCGCCCGCAAGGCCGCCGCCCGCCCCTGACCCCGGCGACTTTGGGTACGTTTCTTGTCGCCGGAGCAACAACAAACGCACCCAGATCCGCCCGGCGGGGCGGTCAGTGGGCGCGCCCGGCCATCAGCCAGCGGGTCACCGCGATCCGCAGCAGCACATAGGGACCGTGCGGGCCGTCCACACTGACATCCCATTCGTCGTACCGCCGGCGCAGGCCCGCCACCACGGCGGCCGGAAAGGGTCGGCGGAGGATGCTCGCGGTCCCTTCCGCTACGACCGGCGCGTCCCCGTCGGAACCTGTCAAGTCAAGTGAGACGTTTTCGTGGTCAGGTGTTCTGTAGTTCGGTGGGTTGAGCTGCGGGTTTGTTGATCCATACGGTGGTCGG